>DGUF01000172.1:0-5322 GCA_002394525.1 Lachnospiraceae bacterium UBA4317
TCCGTTTCGAGACCGGCGAGGGCATTGAGAAGAAGGTCGAGAACTTTGCAGAGGAAGTCATGAGCCAGATCAAGCACTGATCAATTACTGATCATGCGCTGCGAGGGGCGTGAACAGTAACAGCGGCGCCTGCAGGAAATTTTCCTGCAGGCGCTCTTTTCATACAGCCGGTAAAAGGGTAATATAGAATAAAAAATTGTAAACAATCATCTTCCTGAGCCGAGGAGTTTTATGAAGATCAGAAGAATTAACGAAAATACCATCAGCTGTATCATTTCTCCGGAGGATATGAGCGCCAGAGGGATCCGGCTCGACGACTTTTTCGAGAGAAAAAAAGAGGCCGTCGATTTTATACGGTCCACCGTGGCCCAGGCCGCCATTTCCGAGAACTTTGACCTGCAGGGAGAATTCACGACCATGCGGGTCTCTGTCCTGCCCGACCATTCCCTGAGCCTTTTGATCACCAGAGAGGACACCAAGGAAGGGGCGGCCAGGGAGGTCCGGAGGATCGCGAAGAGCATCTTTGAGTCCCTCACCTCCAAAGCTTCTGAAAAGGACGGAGAGGGGGGGCAGGAGAAGTCCGCCTCCGACAGGCTGATCGAGGCCCTGTTCCCGGGTGCCGACTCCTCCTCTTCCGCGGAGGAAGAGGGCGCCTCCGCGGACCGGGACAAGGCCGCTGGAGAAAAGGGCAAAACCGAAGGAGAGGACGGGGAGAAAGCGCCCTATCCGGCGGATGCCTTCATGTTCTCTTTTTACACGGTCCGTGACGCCATGGACTGCTGCAGGCTCTTCGCCAATGCCGGCCCGGTCGATTCCTCCCTCTATTACCTCAGGGAGGATGACATCTATTTCCTGATCATCAAGAGAAACGGCCGCACCCCGGGCGGGCTGGAAAAATGGGCCCTGTCGGCCAATGAATTCGGCGAGCTCGTGACCTCCTATGACCAGTACATATCCTATGTGACCGAGCACGGGATCTGCATCGCCAAAGGGAACGCGATCGAGATGTTCATGGATGTCCTGCCGGATGTCCCTGTCCCGAAGATCCGCAAAAAGGCCGGAAGGAAAAGCAGGGGCGAAAACGCGGCGGATCCCGGCACCGGAGCGGAAGCTCCAGCCGCTGACCGGGAGGCCGGAAAATGAGGCTTAACCAGTATATCGCCTCCTGCGGAGTCTGCTCCAGGCGCGAGGCCGACCGCCTGATCCAGGACGGCCAGGTGACGGTCAACGGAGTCCCTGCGGTCACGGGCATGACGGTCAGCGGGGATGAGACGGTCGCGGTCCGGGGCAGGGTCCTGAAAAAGTCCGCGGAGCCCGTCGTCGTCGCCTGGTACAAGCCGGTCGGCGTGACCTGCACGGCGAGGGACCCGCATGCGGAAAAGACCATCGAAGACGCCTTCCATTATCCTGTCCGGCTCACCTATGCGGGAAGGCTGGACCGGGATTCGGAAGGTCTTCTTCTGATGACCAACGACGGTCCCCTGATCGATGCCATGATGAGGGGGGCCAACGGGCATGAGAAGGAATACATCGTCCGCGTGAGGAAAAGACTCGCGGACGCGGACCTGCACCGGATGGAGACCGGCATGTTTTTAAAGGACCTGGGCAAAAAGACCAGGCCCTGCACAGTCGAGCGCCTGGGGGAGCGGACCTTCCGCATTGTCCTGACCCAGGGCCTCAACAGACAGATCCGGCGCATGTGCAGGACCCTGGGGCACGAGATCCGCTTTCTCAAGCGGGTCCGAGTCCTCAATATCAAACTGGGCGCCATGAAGCCCGGCGAACAGCGCCGCGTCACGGGGGAGGAACTTGAGGAGCTCTACCGCCTGGCCGGCATGAGAGATTCCGAATAAGCAGAAAGCGGCGCGCAGGACCCGCGGGCGGTTTCGAAACAGGGAACAGGAACGAAGGAGTGAGCGGAGAGAATGGCTGATACAGTGGACAGCAGGAAGGGACAGGAGACGGACCGCAGGGAGATTCCGGCGGATAAGAGGAGCCGCATGGAGTACCTGGCCGGGCTTTTGAACAGAGCTTCGGAGGCCTACTATGCGCATGACACGGAGATCATGTCCAACCTGGAGTACGACAGCCTCTACGATGAGCTCCGGGTCCTGGAGGAGGAGACCGGCTTTGTCATGGCCGGATCCCCCACGGTCAGCGTCGGCTATGCCGCCGTGGAGGAGCTCCCCCGCGTGCGCCATGAAAAGCCCATGCTGTCCCTGGACAAGACCAAATCCAGGGAGGATCTGGCGGACTGGCTGGGAGACCGGACCGGGCTCCTGTCCTGGAAGCTGGACGGGCTCACCGTCGTGCTCACCTATGAGGGCGGCCGGCTGGCAAGGGCGGTCACCCGGGGAAATGGAGAGATCGGCGAGGAGATCACCGCCAACGCGGCCGCCTTTCGCAATGTTCCGGCCAGGATCCCCTTTGCGGGCAGGCTGACCCTGCGCGGGGAGGCCGTGATCCGCTATTCCGACTTCGACCGGATCAATGAGGAGCTGGCTCAGGAGGCGGCGGACAGGGGGACGGCTGAGAGCGTCCTCTACAAAAATCCCCGCAATCTCTGCAGCGGATCTGTCCGGCAGCTGGACTCCGCCGTCACGGCCAGGCGCCGCGTGCGCTTTTATGCCTTTTCCCTGGTGGAAGCCGCTGAGGCCCCCTCTGAGAATGGAGAGGGCGGAGCAGGCAATGGCGGAGCCGGGGACAGTGGACCGGATTTTGGCAATTCCAGACTGGAACAGCTCCGCTTCCTGGAGCGCCAGGGCTTTGAGACCGTGGAGACAGCGGTCGTGACAAGGGACAGCATCGCCGGGCAGATCCAGGCTTTTGAGGACAGGATCAGGGACTTCGACCTGCCCTCGGACGGCCTGGTCCTGCTCCTGGACGACATCGCCTACGGAGAATCCCTGGGCCGGACCGCCAAATTCCCACGCAACGCGATCGCCTTCAAATGGGCGGACGAGCAGCAGGAGACGACCCTGACCGAAGTGGAGTGGAGCGCCTCCAGGACCGGCCTGATCAATCCCGTGGCCATCTTTGAGCCCGTGGAGCTGGAGGGGACGACCGTCCGGCGGGCCTCGGTCCACAATGTCAGCATCGTCAGGGCCCTGCAGCTGGGGATCGGGGACAGGATCACGGTCTACAAGGCCAACATGATCATTCCCCAGATCGCGGAAAACCTGACCCGGTCGGGGACCCTGCAGATCCCGGACCAGTGTCCGGTCTGCGGCGGGAAGACAGAGATCCGGCGCGAGATCGACACCGAGGTCCTGGTCTGCACCAACCCCGAATGTCCCGCCAAAAAGATCAAGGCCTTCACCCTCTTTGCCAGCCGCAGCGCCATGAACATCGAGGGCCTGTCCGAGATGACCCTTGAAAAATTCATAGCGGAGGGATTCATCCATGAATTCCCCGATATCTACCACCTGGACCGGCACAGGGACAGCATCGTGGAGATGGAGGGCTTCGGGGACAAGTCCTACACCCGCCTCATGGACAGCATCGAGAAGTCCCGGCACACGACCCTGCCGCGCCTGGTCTACGCCCTGGGGATCGCCGGCATAGGCGCCGCCAATGCCAGAGTCCTCTGCGACCATTTCCGGGATGACCTCCAGGCCCTCGCCGCCGCTTCCGCGGAGGAGCTGGGACAGATCGAAGGGATCGGCCCCGTCCTGGCCGGGGCTGTCCACGCCTGGTTTGAAGAGGAAAAAAATACTGCCATGGTCTCCCGCCTGTTGCAGGAGGTCCACCCCGCGCAGAGAAACTTCCGCTTATCCGCAGGACCTGCGGCTGCTGCGGCAGGGGCAGGAGGGCAGGAAGGCCCGGGTCCGGATGCCGGACAGACCGCTCCGGGCGCTGGCGCAGAGGACATGCCGGCAGCGGACGCCATTGCCGGAAAGACCTTTGTGGTCACCGGCAAGGTCAGCCATTTCCCCAACCGGGACGCCCTCAAGGAATACATCGCCGACCGCGGCGGCAAGGTCACGGGCAGCGTATCCGCGAAGACGGATTATCTGATCAACAACGATGTCAGCTCGACATCTTCGAAAAACAAAAAGGCCGCTGAGCTGGGGATCCCCATCCTCTCGGAGGAGGACTTCCTGCAGCTGGCGGGAGACAAGGAGTTATAGTTCACGCCCCCCTTGAAGGGCGTGAACATGTAACTTTACGCGCGGTGATTCCAATACGCTTCGCGTGCACCGCGCGCCTCTGGACTCGGGTTTTTCGCGAAAAACAAAGCTTCGCATTGTCGCGAAAAACACCTCGAGTTTCAGGTGGGCCTGAACTGTAATGACAAGGACCTGTAAACGATAAGGGGTTCCGTGCAAACCGGGTCCCTGCCTGAGAAACCGGGCAGGATCCCCGGAATCCGGCAGCTGTGAACAGCCGCGGCACGGTGCCTCAGCGGGACAGCCGCTTTGTAGTTTTGGAAAAGAGGAAGTAAGACATGCCAATCAGGATTTCAAACGAACTCCCCGTAAAGGAGATACTGGAGAGAGAAAACTTATTCGTGATCGATGAAAAGCGAGCCATCGACCAGGACATCCGTCCTCTGGAGATCTGCATCCTGAACCTGATGCCGACCAAGGAGGAGACGGAGCTGCAGCTGCTGCGCATGCTGTCCAACACCCCCCTCCAGCTCAATATCACCTTCATGCGGATGAGCTCCCACCAGGCGGCCAATGTGGCGGCCTCCCACCTGATGCAGTTTTACTATACCTTTGACGAGCTGAGGGAGCGCCGCTTCGACGGCCTGATCATCACAGGCGCGCCTGTAGAGAAGATGGAGTATGAGGAGGTCGACTACTGGCCCGAGCTCTGCGAAGTCTTCGCCTGGAGCAAGACCAATGTCACCAGCACCTTCCATATCTGCTGGGGGGCCCAGGCCGGTCTCTACTACCACTACGGCCTGCCCAAAAAGCTCCTCAAAAAGAAGCTCTTCGGCGTCTACTCCCACAAGGTCCGCCACCGCAAGGAGCCCATCGTCCGCGGCTTCGACGACTATTTCCTGATCCCCCACAGCCGCTATACGGAGGTGCCCGCCAAGGCCATTCACGGCTGCCAGGAGCTGAGGATCCTGGCGGAGTCCGAGGAGGCCGGCATCCTGCTCTGCATGTCCCGCGACGGCAGACGCTTTTTCATCATGGGCCACCCCGAGTATGACCGCAACACCCTCCGCGACGAGTACCGCCGCGATGTCCGCAAGGGCCTGCCGATCGACGTGCCGAAAAACTACTTCCCGGACGACGATCCCGACCAGCGCCCCCTCCTGCAGTGGCGGTCCCACAGCAACAACCTCTACTGCAACTGGATCAACTACTA
>DGUF01000172.1:5444-9816 GCA_002394525.1 Lachnospiraceae bacterium UBA4317
CCCAAAAAATAAGCCGGCGGGCAGAAGCCCTCGACATGGCGCCGGCTGCCTTCATCGAAGGCCCGTATTGCCGGCAATGAAAATATGAGGTAAAGAATCAGCGCCCCATATGATTCCCATTTTCTGCGGGGTGCTGTGTAGATATATTTGCAGGAAAGTATGTTGAAGGAGCAGCAGATGGAGCACAAAGAAGCTGTCAGAGTTCCCTTTGGAAAAACAGGCCTGTCCGTGTCACCCCTCACCTTCGGGACCTGGGGGATCGGAGGAGCCGGCTGGGATGATTATCCGGATGATGTCCGCCTGGATGCCATTACGGCGGCCGTCGAGGCCGGGATCAACCTGATCGATACGGCCCCGGCCTACAATGCCGGAAAGAGTGAGCAGTATATCGGCCGGGCCCTGGAGGAGACCGGCCTGCGCAAGGACGTCCTGATCACGACCAAGACCGGCAATGACTTTATCGACGGCCAGTATATCCGCAACGGAAAAGCGGATAATATCTATGCGCTCTGCGAAAGGTCCCTCAAAAACCTTCGGACGGACTATATCGATATCCTCCTCCTGCACTGGCCGGATCCGAATGTTCCTCTGGAGGAGACCATGAACGCCATGCAGAGGCTCAGGGAGGAAAAAGTGGTCCGCCACCTGGGGGTCTGCAATATCAGCCGTCAGGAGATGGAGCTGGCCATGCAGTTTATGGACCTGGAGGTCTACCAGGCCCACTATTCCCTGCTCATGCAGGACCACACGGAGACAATCCAGTGGGCCCACGACCGGCAGATGGGCATCATGGCCTACGGCACCCTCTGCGGCGGACTCCTGACAGGCCGCTACCGGGAACAGAAAAACTATGAAAAAATGGATAACCGGAACCGCTTTTACGGCCGGTTTTTCCAGGAGCCGGCCTTCTCCAGGGCCATGGAGCTTCTGGACGATACGATGCAGCCCATCGCGGACGCCCATGAGGCCGCTCTGGCGGAGGTCGCCATCAACTGGTCCCGCCAGCAGCCCTTTGTGGACACCTGCCTGGTCGGGGCCCAGAAGCGGTCCCGCGTGGAGGCCAATGCCCGGAGCCTGGACTGGACGCTGACGGATGACGAGATGGCAAAGCTGAATGCCTGGAAAATGTGATCTTCACAGCGAGATAAAGCCCGCGCCTGGGAAGGCGCGGGCTTTTTGTATGGAAAGGAGAGCGAAGACGGGCTTATGAGCAGATTTACCGCAAACAGCATTTTCGACCTTTTGAAAGAAGGAAAAGTACTGAAAAACCCGGTCCGCGGAGGTTACCGCTTTGACCGCAGGGAGAGGGTCGAGGCCGTCTACCCGGACCGGCTCTGCGCACAGATCGCCTCGAGGTCGGCGTCCTATTACTCCTGGTTCCTCAATATGGACCGCCAGGGGGCCCCGATCCGCGACTCCCTGCGCAGGCTCTTCGAGGAGGACGCCTTCGGGGTCGTGCGGGAGATGACGGACAAATGCGCCCTCCTGCTGGAAGACTCCGGGGAAGCTGCGGCAGCGGAAAAACGTATGTCTCTGCATCAGCTTTCGGACCCGGCGGGACGGGCGGTCCCTCTGTTTGTGCGGGGGAGTGAAGCTGCCGGCCGGCTGGACCGGCTGCTGGAGACCGCGCCTGAGCGGGCCCTGGCCTGGCTCTTTCTGACAGCCGGCATGGACGGCTGCACGCCGGCCCAGTATGAGCGGCTCAGGGACTGCTGGCGCCTGCTGGACCGCGTGCGGATATGGGAGAGTTCGGGCAGCCCCCTGCAGCGGCTGAAGGCGGCAGAGCTTTTGGAGATGGACGGAGACCGGGCCGGGGCCAGGCAGATGCTGGAACAGACGGTGGAGAGCCTGCGGCAGATCGTCAGAGGCAGCAGGGAACAGGTAAGCCGGGCAGGCGGCAGCTCCCCGGATGATCTCAGCCTTCTGGGAACCATCCTCTTCCGGCTAGGGATGATGTATCTGGGAGAGGCCGCGGAGGATTCTGCGCCCGGAGAAAAAGCTGACGGCGGTATCCTGAAGGAGTCCTGCAGAGAGCCTGAAGCTTCCGGAGGAGATGCGGACGGCAGGACAAGAGCTCTGGCCTGCCTGCGGGAGAGTGCGGCCTGCGGGTGTCCGGAGGCCTGCGGCCCCCTTGCGGCCCTGGAGATCGAAGACGGTAAGGTCCGGGAGGCCGCGGAAGTTCTGGAGAGGGGCGCCGCTGCGGGATCCCTGGAGTGCCTGCGGATGCTGGGCAATGCCTGCTACCGGGGAGAAGACCTGGCCGGAGGCCGGCGTGACCCGGCCCGGGCGGGATCCTTTTATCTGGCGGGTGCCTGCCCGGAGGACCCGGCCTCGGGAGACGCCCTTTGCCAGTATATGCTGGCGAGGATCCTTGAGGAGGAGCCCGCTGTGATCATTTCGGCAGAGATTCCCTTTGGGAAAAAAGAGCCTGGCAGGGCTTTGGCAGATCCGGCAGACTCTGCCGGCGGAGGACCGGAAAAGCGGAATGCAGTTCTGGCCGGCGCCCGGGCGGAGCCCGCCTACTGGTATGCCGCGGCTGCCCGCCTGGGTAACGCGGACGCGGCCGCCCGCCTCAACCGTCTGCGCTGGCAGCAGGAGGGCGGGGCTTTTAAAGACACCGGAAAGGCGGCGGGAGGCCGGACCAGACAGAGGAAGCGGATCTGCCTCCTCAACTCTTCCTCCGAAAAAAATATTCTGTTTGCCCGCAGCCTGCCGGCGGATACCTATACGGTCCTTTTCTGTGAGGAAAATTCCCGCAGTCTGAAGAGAACATCTCTTAAAAGCAGTGAAAAAGCTGACGGGAGAACTGCGGATAAGGAAAAAGCGGAAAGAGAAAAACCAGGTACTGTATACGGAAACGGGACCATGGCGCAGATGCTGGCCAGGATCGGAAACCAGTATCTGGAGCTGGCAGCATGCGGCCGGACCGGGGCAGCGCCTGACAGGAGCCTGGATCCGGAGCTTCTGCCCGCGGACATCTCTGTCCCGCGGGGCATGGACCCCGCCGGGTGGCTATGGGAGGTCTTTCCGGAGATCCTGTGCATAGCGCTTGACGGGGAAGAGGAAAAAAACATCCGGGACTCCCTGCAGCTGATCAGACAGGCCTTTCTCCTGCATGAGCGGTCCGCAGGATTTATGACCGGACATCCGGGATACGGAGAGGAAGACGATAAAGACCGGGAGGACCGGCTCTTTTACCTCTTCTCGGACCGGGTCAGGATCTATGTGCTGGCTGAAGAAGATTACGCGGGGCCCCTGTTTGACTCTGCCTGCAGCAGGCTGGGGGATTTTTACCTGCCCCTCTATCTGTGCGATCCCGCGAAACTGGTATCGGCTGAGCTTCTGGACCGGCTGCCCCTCTTTCTGCCCTGTCTGGAGGACCGGGACTGGCGCAGGCAGCCTGCCCTGCCCATGCATGTGGCCGTTTTCGGAGACCATCCGGGGATCGTCCAGGTCTGCAGGGATATTCTGGCCGCGGCGCAGATCGAGGATCCGGACCGCTTTCCTTTTTCCCTCACCGTGATCGGAGAGCGGGCACAGGAGCTGGAGGAGACCTTTGCGGCGGCCTGCCCGGGATTCATGGATCCGCCGGAGGGCTGTGCCGTGGAAGCCCCGCTCTTTATCAGCATGAAGCCGGAATCCCGTGCCTTCCAGAACCTTTTAAGGGGAACTGGGAATCTCAGCGGGGATCCTTCTTTGGACTCGGAAGACGGGCGGGAGACCATACGAAGGATCCGGACGGCCTCCTATCTGATCGTCTATACGAAAGAAGAAAAAAGGAACCTGACCCTTGCCATGTACCTGCGGGAGTGGTACCTGAAGACAGACCGGACCTTCCGCCGCCTCCCCCTGATCGCCTGCTACTGCAGGAGCGCTGCGGCGGCCGGCCAGCTCGACACACTCTCGCCGGGCGGGGAGGCGTCCGGAAACGCCTGGTTCAACAATTACCGGATCCGGGGCTTCGGGAGAGAGGACCGGCTCTATTCCTTCCGCGGCCTTGTGGAGGACCGGGTGGAGGAATGCGCCCTGCGGTCTCATTTTTCCTATTACACATTTACGGACCGTGAGGACCGCTTCCGGGCGGAGCACGACTATTTCGTCAAGAGCTATAACCGTGACAGCTCCCGCATGAACGCCCTCTCCCTCCCCTACAGACTCTTTTCCGCCGGCATCGCCTTCGCGGACGGACACGACTACGCGGAGGACGTCTCCAGGGACGACCTGGCCGCCCGCTTTGACCGCTGGCTGGCGGCAGAGGAACTTACGGGACCGGAGGATCCACAGCCAGAAACGGCTTTTTCTGCAGGACCGGAGGTTTCGCAGCCGGAAACGGCTTTTTCCGCGGGTCCAGGCACCTGTGATCGCATCGGAG
>DGUF01000100.1 GCA_002394525.1 Lachnospiraceae bacterium UBA4317
ATACCGATACGGCCGCCGTCGAGAGCCTGCATAGCGATCTTGAAGCCCTGGCCTTCCTTGCCGAGCATATCGTCTTTGTGGACGCGAACGTTGTTGTAATAAACTTCTGCGTTGGAAGCAGCGCGGATACCCATACGCTTGATGTCGGGCTGAACTTCTACGCCGGGAGTTTCCTTGCTAACGAGGAATGCGGACATGCCCTTGTGAGCGGGAAGGGACTTGTCGGTCAGAGCGAATACCAGGAAGGTATCAGCAAAACCGGAGTTGGTGGTGAAGATCTTGGAGCCGTTGATGACATAGTAGTCGCCATCCTTGTCAGCTGTGGTCTTTGCACCGGCAACGTCGGATCCGGCATTGGGCTCGGTCAGGCCGAAGCAGCCGATCTTGCTGCCGTCAACCAGGGGACGAAGCCATTTCTCTTTCTGCTCGGGAGTAGCATACTGCTCAACGATGGAAGCGCAGAGGGAAGTGTGAACGGAGATTGTGACACCGCAGCTGCCGCAAACCTTGGAGATCTCTTCCATCTCCAGGCAGTAGGTCAGATAATCCATGCCTGTGCCGCCAACTTCCTCGCTGAAAGGAACGCCGAAGAAGCCAAGTTCCATCATCTTATGGATCAGATCCATATCCATCTTCTCTTCTTCGTCCATGCGCTCAGCAATGGGAGCGATCTCGTTCTGTGCGAAATCACGGAAAAGCTTCTGCATGTCCTTCTGCTCTTCAGTCAGCTGAAAGTTTACCATAAAATGCCTCCTCATAAAATGTGTGCATAGCAGCCGGAGTTTTGAGGCCCCGGCTCAGGTTGGTTTTTCTAATAATTAGCATACTAACTATTTTCTGAAATTGCAAGAACTTTTTCGCTTAACAATTACCAAAAATCAGGGTTTGATTTTGTATAATAGTGACGATTGTATGATTTTGACGAGGTATCTGCAGGGGGCAGAGCCCTTTTTGCGCCAATCGCACAAAAAAGGCCATGCGGAGACGGCGGATTTATGGAAATATTGATGGAGGGGGCCTCCGGCCCGCTGCCGGGAGAGCCGCGGGTCAGGAACCGGTCTCGCTGACCCGTACCATCTGGTAGCCGATCCCGATGTGGGTCTCGATCAGGCCGAAATCCGGGTCGGCCGCCCGGAGCTTTTTGCGCAGCGATGTCATATAGACGCGGAGGGAGATGATATCCGTCTCCACGCCCCCGCCCCAGATGCGGTCGATGATATAGGAGTGGGTCAGGACCTTGCCGGCATTGGCCGCCAGGAGGGAGAGGAGCCTGTACTCAATGGCTGTCAGGTGGACCTCCCTGCCGGCCGCGGTCACCTGCCTGGAAGCGTAGTCGATGGAGAGAGACCCGTTGGTAAAGACGGAGCTCCGGTCGCTTTGATTGGAGGCCACGTACTGCATGCGTCGGGCTGCGGCGCGGATCCGGGCCAGGAGCTCCTCGATGGAGAAGGGCTTTGTCAGATAATCGTCCGCTCCGGCGTCCAGGGCCGTGATCTTGTCGCTGTCCTCGCCCCGGGCGCTGATGATGATAATGACGGCGGAGGACCAGGACCGGACAGTCCGGATGACCTCGATCCCGTCCATATCCGGCAGGCCCAGGTCCAGCAGGATCAGGTCCGGCCGGTGGGAGGCGCACAGGGAGACCGCCTCCCCGCCGGTGGAGGCGGCAGTATAGCTGTAATGGTTGATCTTGAGTGTGGTGGTGATGAGATTGGATACCGACCTGTCATCCTCAACTACCAGTATTTTCATCTCATTCATGTCAGCTATCCTTTCTGGAAGATGAGGGTTGCGGCACCGGGCCCGGGGGGCCGGCGCTGAAGCCTTTTTTAATGTTACAAAAAATTGTGATTCCTGCCACAGGGGCCTGGTTACAAAAAATCATGATCCCTGCCGCAGGGACCTGTCAGGTCAGGGGGTCATCAACGGGCAGGCTTATGTGCGCGGACGGAAGCAGGAAGCGGAAGAGGGCCCCGCCGCCAGCCCCGGTGTTGTCGTCGACCTCGATCTCCCCGCCGTGGGCGCGGATGATCAGGGCGCAGAGGTTGAGACCGATCCCCATGCTCCGGTAGCTGTCCGTCAGCGCGTGCTGTCCGGTGTAAAAGAGGTCAAAGATATGGGGCTTGTCCTCATCGGGGATACCGGGGCCGTTGTCGGCCACCTCCACGCAGATCCGGTCTCCGTCAGGCCGCATCCGCACGGTCACTTCCGAGCCGGGCGGGGTGTATTTGACGGCGTTGCCCAGCAGGTTGACCAGGACCTGCATGATCAGCCGGGGATCTATTTCGGCATAGAGGTCCTGGTCCGGCCGGTCAAAGCGGACGGTATGCCGGGGGTGGTCCGCCATGTGCCGGAGGCTCTCCTCGATGACATCCTCCATGTTCTCCACGGTTTTCTGCAGGGGACGGCCGCTCTCCAGCCGGGTCATGGAGAGGATGTTCTCAAACTGGGCATTGAGCCAGGAGGCATCCTCGATGATGTCCCTGTAGATCTTGTCCCGGTCCTCGGGCGGGAGATCGTCCTCGTGGCTGAGGAGGTTGGACGCGTTGCCGCAGATGGAGGTCAGCGGAGTCCGCAGGTCGTGGGAGATGGAGCGGAGCAGGCCCGACCGCAGACGCTCGTTTTCCGCCAGGATCTCCGCCTTTTTCTGCTCCTGGCTGATGCGCTCGTTCTCCAGAGCCATGGTGCACTCATGGACGATGGAGAGCAGGATGGTGTTCTCAAATTCCGAGAAGGGGACGCCGCCCATGTCGATGCCGATCACACCGAAGCGGTTTTCGCCCGAGTAGATGCTCAGGTAGCGGCAGCTGCATTCGCTGAAATGGGAGGTGAAGGCTCCCGAGTGGTGGCGGTTTTGGTCCGCCCACCGGATGGCGGCGGCCTCGGACCTCAGAATGGAGGGAGAGATCGTTTTTTCCCCCGCCGGAAAAATAAAAGAGGAGAGGGCCTGATCCGTCCCGCCTGCGTCTTTTTCTGTGTATGTGTCCAGGATCTCATCCAGGCCGGGGCCGGATCCCGGGACCAGCAGGACCGCCCGGTTGAGCAGGTGGACCAGCTGGATGCAGGTCGTGCGGATGATCTCTTCGCTGCCCGCGGCCATTTCCAGCTTATTGGAGGTGTCCAGGAGGATCCTGGCCTGGTAGGCATTTTCCGCGGACATGCGGGCTATATTTTTCATCCTTATGGTCACGGTTCCGGTGATCAGGGCGGCGACCATGGTCACCAGATAGGTCATCATGTAGGTGGAGTCGTAGACCAGCAGGGTGAAGCGCGGCTCAATAAAGAGAAAATTAAAAAGCAGGACATAGAGGATGGCGGCCAGCATGCCGTAGATCCTGCTGGAGGTCATGACGGACGCGATCAGGACCGCGAGGATGTAGATGGTGATGATATTGGAGTTGCTGTACCTCGAGTGATAAAAGGCAAAGGAGAGGAGGGTGGCGGCGGCCATGACGGCCAGGACCCGCAGCAGGTCCAGGAGGTTTCTGGGGACGACCCCTCCGGCCCTCTTGACCGCTCCGGGATAGGCGGAGGATACGGGGTCCGGGATGATGTGGATGTCCACGCTGGGCAGGTAGCTGAGCAGGCGGTCGTTGATGGGCCTCCGGGCCTGAAAGCTGAAGGAAGGGGGGCTGTAGCCCAGAAACAGGTCCGTCACACCCGCCTGTCTGGCGTAGTCGGCGACGGCGAGGGGGATGTCGGTCCCGACGACCTTGTGGATCTCGAATCCCTTTTCCCTGGCATAGGAGATATTTTCGCGGAGCATGGAGTCCTCGTCGGCCTCCCTGCCCGTCGGACTGACATAGAGGGCAACGGGCGTCCCGGCACTGCCGCGCATGGAAAAAGCGGTCCGGGCCGCGACCCGGATCACCCGCTTGCTGCTGGGCGAGGAGGAGAGACAGACCATGACAACAGGGCGGGAGACCTCCCCGCCCTGTACATTTTTATATTTTTCCATATCTGGCCTCCCCGGGAGTCTTCCCGTTCAGACAGACAGCCGTTTCATCATGCCCGGTGCTCCGGCATGAGCATCTGACAGGCATTTCATAAATATTCAGGGAGCGTTATGTGAAATCATTTCCGGACATTTTGCTCCCGGGGAGCACATGTCTGGAATAATTTTTCCTGGCGGTGCCGCCCTTCTTTTTCCTGTTTTTTCCTCTGCCAAAATGCTTGTGAAGCACTCTTGTAATCATATAATACACCAGACCACAGTATAATGTGAATCCGATGACGGCAAAAATATTTTCGGCCAGAAGTGTGAGAATGTGCGCCATTTTGTATCCCTCCTTTATTTACATGTTTATGATCCGCTGTATATGCTCGGGTTTTCCCAGGACCAGCAGGGTCTGGCCCCTCTGCAGCATGGTATCGAAGCGGACATCCATGTTCATTTCGTTAGAGCTTTTTCCGGCGGAGCCCCTGGCCCCGTATCTGGCGGATCCGGGACTGCCTTGACCGGAGGTCCTGACTCCCAGGATGTTGAGATGGTATTTTTTCCGCACGTCCAGGTCGCCGATCCTGCGCCCGCTCCAGCGCTCGGGGACATTGATCTCAAAGATGGCATAGCCGTCGGAGAGCTCGACATAATCAGAGATGTTATCGGAGCTGAAGCGGATGGCTGTCCAGTAGCCCAGCTCCCGCTCAGGGAAAACCACGGCGTCCGCGCCGTTGCGGAGCAGGAACTTCTCCTGGCGGCTGCTGGTGGCCCTGGCGATGACCTTTCTGGCCCCGAGCTCGGACAGGGTGAAGGTGGTCTGCAGGGAGCTGAGGAAGTCGTCCCCGATCGAAACGATGCAGACGTCGAAGCCGCGGACCCCCAGGGTCTGCATAAAGCCCTCGTCCGTGCTGTCTCCGATCCGGGCATCCGATGCGTAGGGGAGGACCTGGTTGATCCGGTTCTCATCCTTGTCGATGATCAGGGTCTGATGTCCCAGATCATGGAGTTTTCTGGCGGCAAAGCTCCCGAATCTGCCCGCGCCGATGATCAGTATATTTTTCATAGGTGTATTTCTCCATTTTGTATTTTATCCCACGGAGACGCTCTCCGCCGGCAGCAGGCCTGTGTTTCTCCTGAAGGAGGAGGCCAGGGCGTAGCCCAGGGTGATGCCTCCGATCCGCCCGAAGAACATGAAGGAGATCAGGATGATCCTGGAGATTGCCGACAGGCCGGTGGTGATCCCGGTCGTGAGTCCCACGGTCCCCAGGGCGGAGGCGCATTCAAACATGGAGGGCAGGATCGGCAGGTCCTCTGCGCCGGAGATGATCATGGTCCCGGCCAGGAGCAGGATGACATAGAGGGTGAGCAGGGCCATGGCATTGTGGATGACTTCCTGGTCGATCCTGCGGTGGAAGCAGTTGACCTGTCCCTTCCTGCGCAGATAGGTGTTGGCCGAGATCAGGAGGACGGCCATGGTGGTGACCTTCATGCCGCCCGCGGTGGAGCCGGGGGCGCCTCCGACCATCATGAGGATGATGGTGATCAGCCAGCCACGCTCGCTCATCTGGCCGTAGTCAAAGGTGTTGAAGCCGGCCGTGCGGGGGGTCACGCTCTGGAAGAGGGAGAGCAGGAACCTTTCCCTTCCGGGCACAGTCCTGAATTCGACCAGGTAAAAGTAGAGGAAGGGGGCCAGGATCAGGACTGCCGTCGATGCCAGGATGATCTTGGTCTGCAGTCGAAGCCTCTGGAAGCGGAAACGGTTCGTGAGGAGGTCGTCCCAGGTCAGGAATCCTGCCCCTCCCACGATGATCAGCAGCATGATGGTCATGTTGACCGGAATGCTGGTGGACAGGGAGGTCAGGGAGGAAAAGGGCTCCCGGACGCCCATCAGGTCAAAACCCGCGTTGCAGAAGGCGGAGATGGAGTGAAAGACCGCATAGCCGAGCCCCCTGACCGGGCCGAACTGACCGTAAAAGACCGGAAAGAGGCAGGCCGCGCCGATTCCTTCTATTAAAAAAGTCCCTGCGACCAGAAAGCGCATGAAGCGCACGACGCCCCCGATCTGGGGAGCCGAGACGGCGTCCTGGATGGCCAGGCGGGGGAGCAGGCCGATCTGGATCCCTGTCAGGGACACCAGGGCCATGGTGGCGGTGATGACCCCCAGGCCCCCGATCTGGATCAGGACCAGGATGACGATCTTGCCGAAGAGGGTCCACTTGGTCGCGGTATCAAAGACGACCAGGCCTGTCACACAGGCGGCAGAGGTCGATGTAAACAGGGCATTTAAAAAGGTGACATGCTCTCCGTCGGCGCAGGCCCAGGGCAGGCAGAGCAGGAGGGCTCCGGCCAGGATCAGCAGGACAAAGCTCAGAAGGATCATCCGGAAGGAATTGAGCCGGTCCTGCAGGTATACTCTTATATTCAGCATGGCAAACACCTCTCTGGATGGCAGACAGCTCTCTGAGACAGGCTGGTGCGGCAATGATTACTTTCTATGATGTCATTATCCGATAAAGGGCGTTAAAAAGGGCTTAAAGAAAAAAAGAGGGGAATTAAAATGGCGTTAAGATTTGGGGATTGACATAAAAAAACCCCTGCCGGCCGGGGCAGGGGAAAGACGCGGGAGGGCCCTGTCGGGCCCGGGTCATTTGGTGTTCAGGGAGAAGAGGTCCTTGTCGAAGTCGATGAGGCCCTCTTTTTTCAGATTGGAGAGCTCCCGCGACATGGCGCTGCGGTTGATGCAGAGGTATTCCGCCATCTCGGTCCTGGTCAGGGGGATCCGGAAGGAGGATTGGCCCTGGCGCCTGGCCTCCAGGGAGAGATAGGCCAGGATCTTGTCACGGACCGATCCTCTGGAGATGATGTCGATCTTGTCCATCAGGTGGCGGTTTTTGGCGGCAATCATGGAGAAGAGGTTCTGGGACAGCCTGTGGTGGAAGGGGCAGGAATTGTTGCAGGGATGCAGGATCCGGCTGACCGGGAGGAAGAGAACAAGGGTGGGGGCGGTGGTCACGTAGGAGATCCCGTCCCTGCCGCACTCTGAGACACCCGCGGTATCTGCCCTGGCTGAAAGATCGCTGTCAGAGGAGGGGAGTTCTCTGAAGGGAAGGTTCTCCCCGAAGAGGCCTCCGGGCCGGGTATAGGAGAGGAGGGTCCGGCTTCCCCAGATGTCCTCCTTATAGATCAGAACGCTCCCCTCGATCACGGTACCGACGTTCCCTGCTAGCTCCCGCTCCAGAAGTATGTGTTCATCCTTTTTATAGCGGCGGATCCGGCTTCCCAGGCAGTCAAACAGGAGGGTGCAGTCAGAGGGACTGATCCTGTCAAACAGGGGCAGGTAGGATATATCGGTGATTCTGGCGTTGACCATGGGGCCTTCCTTTCCTGATTACTCCGCAGTAAACCGGAGGTTTGATGGATGCTGTTGACGCAGTCGGCCGGACAGGGCCGGTGGAATCTGTGCGCGCAATGACGTAGAATCGTTTACGTACGAACTTTTATGATTATACACCAAAACGTTGCGAGTGCAACAACATGAGAAGAATATTTATAGTAAAATCATACAGAAACAGCCACTGAAAGTGCGGTTAGATTATGCAAACTACCAAAAACAGACAGGCCGCGGGACGGGGATCCGCAGGGGGACAGGCGGACCGGGCCCGGGCCGGGGAAACAGGGCAACGTTAACACTGTCATGCCTTGGCACTGACGTGCTCCGGCATGGTCGGAAAGAAAGGATGATGAATATGCAGAAAATACAATCGACCTGCAATTTCTGCGCGATCGACTGTAATCTCGACTTCTATGTGGAGGACGGGCGCATCGTTCGCACAGTGCCTACGAAGGGCTATCCGGTCAACGACGGCTTCAGCTGCATCAAGGGCCTGTCTCTGAGCAAGCAGCAGACTACGGTCAAGCCCGGATCCCTCCCCAAGATCCGGCAGGCGGACGGCTCCATGAAGGAGGTCAGCTGGGACGAGGCCTTCGGGCATGTCGCCGGAAAGCTGAAGGAGCTCCAGGAAAAATACGGCAGGGAGAGCGTCGCCGGCATCAGTACCGGCCAGCTGACCCTGGAGGAGTTCGCCATCTTCGGCCATGTGATGCGCAATTATCTGCAGACCAATGTCGACGGCAACACCCGCCTCTGCATGGCATCCGCGGCCGTCGCCCACAAGGGGACCCTGGGCTATGACGCGCCCGGCTATACCCTGCAGGATCTGGAGCTGTCCGATACGATTATTTTCATCGGGGCCAATCCGGTCGTCGCTCATCCCATCGTGTGGGGGCGCGTGCGCAACAACAAGGTTCCCGGCCACAAGATCATCGTCATCGATCCCCGCAGGTCCGAGACGGCCATGAACGCGGACTACCACTATGAGATCCGGCCGCGGAGCGACCTGGTCCTGCTCTACACCCTGGCCAATGTCCTGATCGAAAAGGGCTGGATCGACAGGCCCTTCATCGATGCCCACACCAATAAGTTCGATGAGTTCGCCGAATTCGTCAGGGCCTTCCCCCTGTCCCGCGGCGCGGAGGTTTCCGGGATCAGCGAAGACCGGATCCTGGAGCTGGCGCAGATGATCCACGACGGGAAAGCGGTCTCCTTCTGGTGGACCATGGGCGTCAACCAGGGCTATGAGGCCGTGACGACCGCCAGGGCCATCATGAACCTGGCCCTGATGACCGGCAATATCGGAAAGCCCGGCACCGGCGGCAACTCGATCACCGGCCAGTGCAATGCCATGGGCTCCCGCCTCTTTTCCAATACCACCTGCCTCTTCGGCGGCGGGGACTTCACCGACGAGAAGGAGAGGAAGCGCCTGGCGGATATCATCGGGATCGACGAGGACCTCATGGCCAAAAAGCCCACGATCCCCTA
>DGUF01000227.1:0-2206 GCA_002394525.1 Lachnospiraceae bacterium UBA4317
GCAACTTGACGAGTCGGGGTTTACTTGACCACCTTTTGACCTTAACGTCATAGAATGACAATTCCTTACTCCGCCTTTACGGGATCTGTGACCATGACCTTGTGGTCATACCATTTTCCTTTTGTCCCGACCAGGGCGCAGTCAAACTCCTCCCCGATCGCAGGAACAGGAATATCAAAGCCATAGGCTTCGTCGGTCATGCCGTCGCTGTAGGTGACTTCGTCCGTCGTCGGCTGCAGAAGGGCTGCGCCCTCCTTCTCCGCGTCCTCCGCAAGTCCGGGAAACAGGTTCACGATCTTTTTGGACGCGAGAGTGACATGGATGGTCATCTGCCCGTCCTTCACGGTCAGGGTTCCCTTGCCATCGCAGGCCTCATTGACGTGGAACATGCTGTTGTCCGTCGTAAAGACCGCCGTGTAGGTGCCGTCCTCGAGCGGGGCAGCCGCCTCCGCTGCCGCTGCCGTGTCTGCCTCCTGGGCCGCGGTCTCAGCCTCCGCAGCGGGATCAGCTTCCTGTGCAGCCGCCTCAGTCGTCACGGCCTCTGCTGCGCCGTCACCGACAGTTTCGCCGGCCTCCTCAGCCTCCCCGGCTCCGGTTTCCTCCTCTGTGACCTCCGCGTTTTCAGCGGGGGCGCTGCTGCCTGCGGAACCGGTACTGCTGCCGCCGCATCCCGCGAGAAGGGCCGCCGCCAGCATGGCCGTCATAAACAGAGCCGCAATTTTCTTTTTCATCTTCCAGATCCTCCCAACGTCTGTCTGCCGAACAGTTCTGCCGGCCCCGGCCATATGATCCTTCCGGCTGCATCTACAGCATGAGGCCAGCGTATATTATTATACTTCTCCCGAGCTTTGAATATTGTAATTATCTTAGTTTTTTGCAATTTTTCCGCTTTTTTCACGCTGATATAAGCAGGATGCCGGGCAGCTCAATTCTCCGTGTCTTCAGGGACAAATTCACTTATCCCAAAAAGCGTTTTCATGTAATCACTTCCCGCAAAGAGCACCCTGCCCACCTCTATCCTGTCCCCGCGGATCCTGTAGAAGGCAATGTAAGCTTTAAAAGAAACCATATAGATTCCACTGAATTCTCCCATATAGGTCAGCGGAGTTCCCGTCTTCGGATACTTCTTCTTCGCCCGGATCGCAATACGCAGATCATCCAGATACCGGTCTGCGGTCTCAAAATCCTCAGATGCCGCCCAGACCTCAGCCCAGATACGGTCAAGATCATCCAGAGATTCGGGAGAGTAGACCAGTTTATAAGTCATAATCCCCCTCCGCCTCCTGCATCATTTTTTTCCGTTCAGAAAAATGCAGGTCAACTTCTTCCTCTGACAGCCAGCCTTTCTCCTCCCCGGAGCGGAATCCTCTGTTTAATTCCGTGAGCAATCTGATCAGAGCCCTGGCCTTCTCGAACTCTTCATCATCCTCGATCCTGTGGACACTGTAAGCTCCGCGCCCGTTTTTTGTCAGATAAACGGGTGCATTTGGTTTAACCTTATCCAGAACCTGGCCATAATTTCTCAGCTCGGAAATCGGTGTGATCGTAGGCATATGGCACCTCCCTTTCTGCTTACAAGACAATTCTGTGTCAGTTTTCAGGCCTGTAATCTCTTACTGGTCTTATATTAGCAGAAGTACTGCATATCATTCAACTTATTCTTCGAATGATTCTACGAATGATGTGACTTATTGTTACAGTTCAAGTCCACCTGAGACGCGAGGCGTTTTGCGCACGCTTTTTGCGCAAAACCCGAGTGGAACGGCATTCAGGCATCAACAATGCTCCGCATTGCGTAAGCGCATTGACAATGCGAAGCTTTCAATTGCGAAGCAATGTTTTCGGTGAATGCAACGTTACGAGTTCACGCCCGCGATAGGACGCGAACTCCTTATTGGGATTAAATCCAAAAAATCCGGGATTTTTACAAAAAGCTTCCCTCCCCGCCCCGTATTATAATATGGTCAAATACCCTGCGTGGAACCACCCGGTGCGGCGGGAAAGCCCCTGCCCGGCGCGCGGGACCCCTTACGCGGATTTTCAATACGAGGAGGCTGTTTATGCTGGGACTTGGGATCGACACGGGCGGGACCTGTACGGACGCCGTCGTCTATGATTTTGAAAAAAAGGCTGTGCTGGCTTCGGCCAAGACCCTGACCACCCACCAGGACCTCAAGATCGGGATCACCGAGGTCCTCCGCCTGCT
>DGUF01000227.1:2371-6064 GCA_002394525.1 Lachnospiraceae bacterium UBA4317
TTTTTCGGCGTCTCCCCCAAGGTCTTTATGCGCACCTACCGGGAATACGGCTTTACCGACCCGGCGGATGTCCTGCTGGTGGAATGCAGGATCCTGCCGGATCCCGCGGCCTCGGACCAGCCGGACTGGAAGGCCTTCCGCCGGCAGGTCCCGGACTTTCTGGCGGACTGCGACTGCGTCAGCATCGTCCAGCTCTACGGGGCCGACCACGGCGGCGCCTATGAGCTTCGGGCCCGGGAGATCATCCGGGGCTTCGAGCAGTTCCGGGACATGCCCGTCATCCTGGGCAACACCCTCTTCGCGGACCGCAATGCCATCCGCCGGGGGGCCGGGGCCCTCTTGAACGCCCGCCTGGTCCCGGTCATCTGCGCCTTCACTGCCGCCATCCGCCAGGTCTTCGATTCCATGGGCCTGGACGTCCCGCTCACGATCATCCGCAGCGACGGCTCCCAGATGTCGGAGGAATTTGCGGCCGAGCGCCCCGTCGAGACCCTGCTGTGCGGCCCGGCCGCCAGTGTGATCGGGGCCTGCGCCCTCTCGGAGACCAGGAATGCCCTGGTCGTCGATATGGGCGGGACGACGACGGACATCGCCATCGTCAAAAACCACATCGTCAGGCGGGCGAAGGACGGGATCCAGGTCGGCGACTGGAAGACCTTTGTCAAGGGCCTCTATGTCGATACCTTCGGCCTGGGCGGCGACACCCATATCTATTACGACCGGGGAGGCCGGATCCGCCTGGCAAAGACCAGGGTCCAGCCCCTGTGCAGCCTGGCCGCCGAATACCCCCGGGTCCTGGAGGAGCTGCGAAAGCTCGACGACTCGGGCCGGCTCAATGTCTGCCCCCTGCACGAGTATTTTCTCCTGCTCAGGGAGATCGGTCCTTCCGGTCCGGACGGAGCAGACCTGCCGGAGGGGCCCGGACAGCCCTCTGCGGAAGACGGGGCGGCGACCCGGCCGGGCACGGACAGGAGCAGCGCCGCGAAAGCGGATATCTCCGCAGGGCAGCCCTCCCGAGATCCCGCCGTCCCCTACACAGAGGGGGAGCTGGCCCTCTGCCGGGCCCTGCGCCGGGGTCCCCTCTCCTACGCAGACGCCTGCGCCGCCATGGGCAAAGACCTCTACACGGCGGACTTCTCCCGCCTGGAGTCCGAGCGGGTCATCCTGCGCTGCGGCATGACTCCGACCGACTTCATGCACCTGCGGGGCGATTATGACGCCTTCTGCACCGAGGCCTCCCGGCACGCCGCCGCCTTTTTCGTCCGCAGCTCCGAGGCCGGGACTATTGAAGAGCTCGCCGACCGGGCCTACGACCTGGTCGCGGAGAGACTCTATAAAAATATCGTCCGCATCCTGCTGACCACAGAAAACGACGCTCTTGCCAAAGTCCCCTTTGACAGCCAGATGCAGGACCTGATCGACTACAGCTGGCAGCTGGCCCGCAGGGGGAGCCGGCGCAGCACCGGCTTTCTGCCCTGGATCTTCCAGACCCGGGCCAGGCTGGTCGGCGTCGGGGCGCCGACCCACGTCTTCCTGCCCAGGGTCGCGAAGATGCTGCACACGCAGGCGATCCTGCCCGACCACGCCGCCGTCGCCAACGCCGTCGGCGCCATCACCGGCCAGGTCACGGCCATCGCGGAGGTAGAGCTGCGGCCTGTCACCGGCGACGACTACGGCGACGTCCTGGTCGTCACCCCCCAGGAGCGCAGAGTCTTCGGATCCCGGACAAAAGCAGTCTCCTTCGCCCGCAGCGAGGGGCGCCGGATCGTCAGGGAACGGGCCCTGGCCCGGGGAGCCTGCGGCGAGCTGGAGATCCACGAGGAGAGGATCCACAATGAGGCCCCCATGGGCTACGGCATGATCTGGCTGGGCGATACCCTGCGCTTTACGGCATCCGGAAGTTCCCGCCAATAAGGCCCTGTACAAAAGTTTCCCGCAGCCGGGATCTGCTCACCGTGCGGTCTCCCCTGATGTTGTCCAGGGCCTGCCGGATCCGATCCTTCCTGACATAAAAGCCCCCCCGGTGCATTGCATCGGGGGGGGACCATATATGGTCAATGTCAAATAATTATCTGTTATAGACGCCCTTTTCCAGGTGAGCCAGGAGCTCTTCTTTGGACATGCCGTCGATGCCCGGGCGCCCGGCTATGAGACCGGAAAAATATCCGGCCGGGACCGCCCCGGTCAGAGGGTTTTACTTTTTGTAGGCTCCGTAGGTCTTGGCGATGTTCACCATGAGCCTTGCATTGTCGAAGGCTTCCGGAGAGATCAGCTCACAGCCGGTGGCCAGCATGAAGCCGCCTCCCTTGGCCATGGCATCGATGTTGGCCTTGCACTCGGCCTCGACCTTCTCGGGGGTCCCGACGGTCACGGTGGTGGGCGCAACGCAGCCGATCAGGGTCGTGACATCGCCGTACTTCTCCTTGCACTCGACGAAGTCTGCGCAGTCATCCGGCGGATACAGGAAGGAGATGGCCTCGGGATGCATGCGGTTGATCTGGGCGTCAAAGTAGATCTTGCCGCCGCAGTTGTGGATCATGACCATGGCTCCCTTGGAATGAACATGCTCGGCCAGCTCCTGGACCCACTCGCCCTCAAGCTCATCCCACATGTCCTTGCTCATAATGGAGCCGGAGGAGAAAAGCGTATCAAACATGATGCCCTGGACGCCTGTCTCCAGGATCCCGTCGCAGTATTCCTTGAGCACCTGTGTGATGATACCTGCCGTATCATGGACGACCTCGGGCTGCTCGATGCAGTCCACATACATTTCCTCCTGGTTGCGCAGCATGGAGAGCGTGCCCAGAGGGCCGAATACAAACGCGATGACCGGGAATTCTCCCTTGGATGCCTCAACCAGCTTTCTGCAGACATCGATGTGCATCATCATGCGGTCGCAGGTCCTGTAATCCACGTACTGGATCTTGTCGTACTCGTCCTCATCGCCGATGACCTGATTTTTGTAATTGGGGTGGGCGGCCTCATGATCCGGATAGACCAGCTCCTGGCCCCAGGCTGTGCACTCGACAGACAGGTCGATCAGGGTCACGATGCAGTCCAGGTCAAAATCCTCTCTGGCCTTGAGCAGACCCTTGACGCAGGTGTCCGCATCGGTGGACCACTCGCGGCAGTTGGCCCCGATCAGGTTGCGGGATACGCCCGCCAGCAGGGGATAGACCGGCACCCGGTCCGGTTCCTGGTGATTGAGCGCCATGACGACGCGTTCCATGGAATTCATGTTGTACTCCTTTCTGTGTTCTTAAACACTGAGACCCCAGGGCCTCCCGAATCAAAATCATACAGGTGATTTCTCTGATGGGATCATGGAAGCCGCGCTTTCCAGCGGCTTCTGCATATAAAAATCAACGCACAGGCGTGATTTTTATTGTTCTTTTCTGCACTGTCATTCTCTCACAAATTCAGAAGCGAAAAGAGTATGGTAAGGCACCCAGGGCGCGCGCTCGATCGGCTCATGCCTGAGGCAGCGGATCAACAGGTCTTTCATTTTTTACCTCCTTTTCTTTTTTGTTTTTTTGGATTTGTGAGAGAAAATTCAATTGATGAGCCTATTATAGAAGGTAAATAAAGGCCTTTTTAGAAATAAAACTTCCAGTTTTTGTAATTTTTTTATTTCCCAGTAAGTTAGTCGGTCATTCGAGTGCGTGACAAAGGGGACGTGACAAAGGGGACGGT
>DGUF01000227.1:6150-17030 GCA_002394525.1 Lachnospiraceae bacterium UBA4317
GACCGTCCCCTTTGTCACGTCCCCTGACTCTCCATCCCCGCATTCTTCTCTTCTACTGGGGGATAAACATGATATTGGGCCTGCCGGTGGCACTGTTGGTTGTGATCCTGGACTCAATGCCGAAGAGCTCACGGATCTTGGAGGGCACAAAGACCTCCTCCGGTGTCCCGATATCCACAATCTGCCCTTTTTTCATCAGAATGATGCGGTCGCAGTAGCAGGCGGCCACATTGAGATCATGGATGGAGGAAAAGACCGTCAGTCTCTGCCGCTTGAGGATGTTCATGATCTGGTACTGGTAGCCGATGTCCAGGTGGTTGGTTGGCTCGTCCAGGATGATCAGCCTGGCCTGCTGGACGAGGGCGCGGGCCACCAGGGTCCGCTGTTTCTCGCCGCCGGACAGGGAGAGGAAGCTCCGCTCCTCATATCCCTCCATGCCGACCTCCCGGATGCCGGCCAGGACGATCTCCCGCTCTCCGGCCTTGTCCGTCCCGAACATTTTCTGGTGGGCGTAGCGGCCCAGCATGACCATGTCATAGACGGTCATATCGAATTCGACATTGTTTTCCTGCTGCATGACAGACATCTCTTTTGCCGTCTCGCGGCTGTTCATCTCCGCCGCGTTCCGGCCGTCGATATAGACCGCCCCGGAATCCGGCTTATACACCTTGTAAATATTTTTGAGCAGGGTGGACTTGCCGCAGCCGTTGGGGCCGACCAGGCCCACAAAGGCGCCCTCCTCGATGCCCAGGCTCACGCCGTTTACGATCAGCTTGCCGTCTATAGAATAGGTGATATCCTTTACTTCCAGTTTCATTCCTGATCCCTTCCCGGTACTTTTGTCTGCGCGGCCGGACATCAGATTCCTGTCCCGGTATCTGCTCCGGCCGGCCGGTGTCCGTTCCTGTCCCTTCGCAGGCTGTTCAGCCCCCGGATTTTTCTTCGAAATTTCCGGATGAGTTTCTAAGCAACTCAGAAAACCGATCTTTTTCATCCCCCGAATTTCCCGTGGGATTTCCTGATCAGATAGAGGAAAAACGGTGCGCCGAAAAAGGCGGAAACTACGCCTATGGGCAGCTCCTCCGGGGCCACGGCCACACGCGAGATGATATCCGCCGCGACCAGGAAGGTCCCTCCGACCAGGACGGAGGCGGGGATCAGCCGCTTGTGTTTGGTCCCCACGATCGACCGGGTGATATGCGGGATCGTCAGGCCGACAAAGCCGATCGTACCGCTGATGGAGACGATGACGCCAGTGAGCAAAGTGGCCAGCACGATGATCCCCAGCTTCAGGCGCTCCGTGTTCACGCCGACCGTGACCGCCACATCGTCGCCGAGCAGCAGGACATCCAGACCTTTAGACAAAAAGAGGATAAGGATAAAACAGACCATAAAGGCGATGGTCGCGTACCTGAGCTTCTCCCAGGAGGAGCCGCTCAGGGACCCCATCATCCAGTAGGTCGCGGTCTTGACCTTGTCCGAGCCGGTCTTTGTGTGATAGATCATGAAGTTGGTAATGGCGCCGAACAGGGCCGAGACTGCGATGCCGGCCAGGACCAGCTGGGTGGCCGTGACCTTATTGCGGATGGCGGCGATGCGCAAAGCCAGGACGATCGAGAGAACCGCCCCGCAGAAAGCGCCCGCCATAGTCCCGTAGCCGCCCAGAAAGTTCAGGTAGCCATACATGATCACGGAGACCGCACCGGCGGAGGCTCCGTGGGAAATGCCCAGTACATAGGGATCTGCAAGGGGGTTTTTGGTCAGGGCCTGCATCAGGATGCCGCACAGGGTCAGCCCTGCTCCCACGATAAAGGCCGTGAGGATCCTGGGGATCCGGATCCCCAGCAGGATCGTCTCCGTGCTGGTCTCCCAGGTCACCGGATAGACCTCCCTGCGCATCACCGTATTGATGACGACCTGTCTGATCGTAGTGAACGGGAGCGAGACACTGCCGAGGCCCGCAGCCAGGACCAGCAGCAGGGCCAGAACCACCAGCATGACCGCGCAGAAAAACAGATAGTGTGATCTTTTTCGAAGCGGAAAAATCGAATCCTTCACCTTTTCCTCCCATGCAAAAAGTCAGATGACCGCGGCGGATCGCTCCGACCGGACAATACCGATATCTGTGACGGGTCACTCAGCTTACTGGAACTTCTCGGGGTAGAACTGCCTGGCCATGATCTCGACGGCCTTGGCGGAGCCTGCGGAGCCCTGCATATCGGAGCAGCATGCGGAATAGATCCTGCCCTCCTTCACGGCGCGGAGGTTCTTTGTGAAATCATTGGTCTTGAGGAACTCTGTCTTTTCCTCAGTGTCGTAGTCATAGTCCAGGATCAGGATGACGTCGGGGTCTCTCTCCACGACCTCCTCCCAGGAGGGAGTCGCCCAGCCCTTGTTGATGTCGTCAAAGATAGAGATGCCGCCGGCCTTTTTGATCATGTCTCCGGGCACACCCTGGCAGGCTGTGAAAGGAGCCTCTTCGCCGGAATCATAAACAAAGACGCGGACGGGGTTCTCATAAACCTCCTGCCCCAGTGTCTCCTCAACGGAAGCCAGGGTATCCTTCATGGCCTGCACCTTTTCGGCCGCCAGATCCTGCACACCGAAAACATTTCCCAGGACCTCATAGTCCTTGTAGATATCATCAAAGGTCGCGGAATCCGAGCAGCAGTAGGGGAAATAGGGGATGATGCCGTTCTTCAGGCAGAAGTCCACGGAGAAGTGGTCCTCTGAGAAGAGGGAATCCCACCCCATCATAAAGTCGCATCCGGTCGCGAGGATCTGCTCCTTGGAGGCATTGGAAAGATTTACACCGTCGTCCGTGAGCTTGGTTACCGTATCTCTGGCCGGATACTCATTGACCGTCGACCAGCAGGCGCCGCGGGTAAAGCCCGCCATGTGGTCCTCAAGTCCCAGGTCAAAAAAGAAGTCCGCCATCTGATCACCGTCCGCGATGACCTTCTCCGGGGCGGAGGTGAAGGTCTCCTCCATGTTCTGCCCAATCCCGGACCGCTCCAGATTCAGTGTGATGGTATAGGGCTCATATTCGCTCTTTTCAGCGTCTGTCTCCACGGCCTTGGCCTCCTTGTCCACCACATACTCGTCGCCCTTGGATCCGGTGACCGTCGTCTTTCCGTCGTCCGCGTTAGAGCTGCCGGAAGCACCGCCGCATCCCGCCAGAACTACTGCCATCGCCGCGCAGAGCAGGGCTGTTGCTGTCTTTTTTTTCATGTCATTCCTCCTCGTGTTTTTCGTGATCGTTACTGCCTGCTTCCCAGACGAAAAAAACAGCCGGATCATCTTCTCCCCCGAAGATAATCCGACTGCAAAAAGGCATGCAGCCAGGGCTGTATGTCACTCTTTCCGGCGATCTTTATTATCTTCCCATGGCTCGAGGGATCAAGGACCTGTCGCTTTCGAACAGCTCCCGGGGATCAGCCGGAAGACCTTCCGGGACAGCCCCTTCGATAATACACAGCCGGCAGGTCTCCTGGCTCATGGATCTCATCAGACTGCCGCCTTCCCGTTTCCAGTGGCCGGACTTTACTCCGATACAGTCTGCATTTCCATTTACAGTGACGAGTTCGCACAGGCCTCTCACCTGTTTCCCTTTTCACCGGACCCGCATTGTTCAGGCTGCTGTCCGGCACCGTCTGGTTTTGTTTTGTATAGTCTAGCACAAGTATATTCTTATCTCTTGTACTTATGTTGACTCTTTGGAAGTTTTTGCGATCAGGTCAGCGAGGGGCCAGTAGGGGCGTGGCAGAGTGAGTCAGTCATTTAAACAGCACGCAGCTGGTAAAAGTGACCGTATTTTTTCCGTAATAGTAAGGTGTGTCCGCGCTCTTGCAGACATCTGTCACCAGGAGCCCGTAGGCCTCCATAGAGGTAAAGGCCTTGTCCGGAAAGCGGCAGGGCGCGTCCGGGTAGGTGCATTTTGCGCACTGGCCGCAGCCGCCGCTGCCCATGGCCAGAAAGTCCTCACCCGCCTCGCGCAGGCGGGTGCAGTAGTCCAGAAAGCGCTGCCTCTGCGTCACCGATGCCTCCTCGATCGCCTCCCCGTCAAACTCGTCCTCCATCTGCGCCGTGGTCTGCAGGACGATTCCCCAGCTGTACTGCTTCGCCAGCTTCCTGCTCTGGGCCAGCGTGCCGCAGGCCGGCGGACAGGTCCAGGTCTTATTGTAATTGCCGCACTTGTCGGACTTGCACATGTCCCGCACTTCCTTGAGGAACTTCAGGTCCTTTGCCGCGAAAATACCGCGGCCGGCAAAGCCGAATTCCTCTGCCAGTGAGACCGCTGCTTCTTTTGTCATGGTTTTTACTCCTTTCATTGAGTGCCGGGGCAGGGCGTGAGTCAGTGGGGACGTAACAGATTGAGTCAATCTGTTACGTCCCCACTGACTTACGCTCTCACCGACTCATGTTCCCGTCTCACATCTCCGGGAAAAACATGTTGTCCATGTAGAGGTCGCTGAAGAGGGGGCTCTCGGCCAGGGCAGTCTCCTCTGCCATCTGCGCGACTCTGGTCATGCGGTCCAGGACGGCGGGATCCCGAGCGGCCATCACGGCTCCTGCCAGGGAGCTGTTGCCGACAGGAAGCATGCGGTCCCGGAGCTCCTCCGGGAGCAGGCCGATGCCGACGGCCTTGTCCAGGTTGATCTTCTGGCCGAAGCCGCCTGCCAGGTAGAGTCTGGCGACATCGTCATAGTCCGCCCCGTAGGCCTGCAGGAGGACTTCCATGCCGGCGCGGATGGCGGATTTGGCCAGCTGGATCTCGCGGACGTCCTTTGCTGTAAAGGCGATGTTGTCCGCAAGGGGAAATCCGGTCTCGATCCATTCGTCGTCCATGCAGCCGGTTTCGTCGACGATCTCCTCCTTCAGGAGTTCGTACATGGTCTCCAGGACGCCGGTGCCGCAGATTCCGGCGGGGGCAGCCCCGCCTATGGTCTCGACGGAGACTACACTGTCCCTGATCTCCACGGCGCTGATGGCGCCGGGGACGCCGGCCATGCCGCAGCTGATGTTGCCGCCCTCAAAGGCGGGGCCGGCCGCGGTCGAGGCGCAGACGATCCTGTCCCGGCAGCCGATGGCCATCTCCCCGTTTGTGCCCAGGTCCACCAGGATGCAGATCTCCTCACTCTGATCCATCCCGCAGGCCACGATGCCGCTCACAATGTCCGCCCCCACATAGGTGCTGATGCCGGGCAGGACGGTCATATTTTCATACTCATGCAGGGAGATGTCCACAGGTGTATAGGGCGCGACGCCCAGGGTCTGGCAGGGCAGGCCCTGCAGCAGGTGCTCCATGGTCGTGTTGCCGCTGATCAGCATCCGGGCATCCGCCGGCAGCCCCAGTTCCTCCAGCAGACTCGCCAGGTCTCCCCGTATACTCTGTTGCAGCCGGCCGCCCATACCGCGGTTGGATGCATCGATCCGGCTGATGACGTCCGCTCCCCAGGCCCGCTGATGATTGACACAGGTGGCAGTGTTTAAAACCCGTCCCGACCCCGTATCCACTGCGGACATGGCGATCGTCGTCGTCCCGATATCGACGGCTGCGGCAATTTCTTTTCCGGCCGGATCCGCGCCGGAGACACCTGCCCCGGACACCGCCATTTTTCCGGCCTCATCTGTCCCGGAAGCATTTATGATGCAGCCCGCATCCGCGCCGGAACCAGCTGCCCCGAAAGCATTCCCGTCTCTGCCCGGGTCCGCGCCGACTGAGAATCCGGTCTCGACCTCCATGCCGGCTTCATCCCCGGCCAGGATTTCTATCTCCTGGCCGTTTCGGACCGGCGCCGTGCAGGCAAGACGGATGCCTGCCTTTATCTCGTCTTCACTCAGGACTGCCAGATCCGCGGCAGACGGAGCCGGAATGGCAGATTTTTCCATAAACCGGACCCTGCACTTTCCGCACGTTCCCTTGCCACCACAGAAGGCGGGGACATAAATGCCCTGCGCGATTAAATGATCCAGCAGGTTTTTCGCGCTCCTGCCGGTCCCGGCCTCCTCGATCCTGATTACTCGTCTCTCCATAGCAGTCTCCTCTGTAATGCCGCGATAACCTTTCCATGAGCGGGGAATCCCCATGACAGCACATGCCTCCGCGCGCGCGTGGAGGCATGTGGTAAAATCACTATTAAATGATCACTGTTTTATGATCACTCTCTTATAACCGGTATGGATCAGCTCGCCATGAACTCCAGGGCCTTCTCAGCTGCGCTGGGAGCGTCCTCGGTATAGGCGTCGGCGCCGATGCTGTCCGCGAACTCCTGTGTCACAGGGGCGCCGCCGACCATGATCTTGACCTTGTCGCGGATGCCGGCCTCTTCGGCCGCCTTGATCACTTCGGCCATGACGGGCATGGTGGTGGTCAGGAGGGCGGAAAGTCCGATGATGTCGCAGTTCTCATCGATCGCGGTCTGGATGAACTTCTCCGGGGGAACATCGACGCCCAGGTCGATGACCTCAAAGCCCTTGCCCTCAAACATCATGATGACCAGGTTCTTGCCGATATCGTGAAGGTCGCCCTGGACGGTTCCCATGACGATCTTGCCCTTGCCGGAAGTATCATCGCCTGCCAGATAAGGCTTGAGCACCTCGGATCCTGCCTTCATGGCACGGGCAGATACCAGAACCTGCGGAACGAAGATCTCATTTGCCTTGAACTTTGCACCGACGACATCCATGCCGGCCAGAAGGCCCTTGGTCAGGACGGTATTGGCGTCCATTCCCTCATCGATCGCCTGCTGACAGAGCTTTGCGACATCCTTCCTCTTGCCCTTCTGCAGCATCTCGGAAATCTTCTCAAGAACTTCACTCATCTGTAACTTCTCCTTTCGTTAAAAATCCCCAGTAATAGTTTATATTTCACAGCCTCGAACACCTGTAGCCTCAAGTACTGTGTTCATCACACTTATCAGGTATTTTAGCGAAAGGAACCCGGATTGTTTTGTATTTTTTTTGTAAAATTAGTAGCTTTAGACAGGACATGGGAAAACATTATTCCATCTCTCCACCTGCCGCCGGCAGGCGGAAAGCCGCCTCATTTTTGCTGCTTCAGCTCCAGCCATGCGTGCCGCACCCGCCGCCGGTTCCGACTTCAGATATGCGCCGCGAAAAACATCTCACGTTTTCGAGGCGGGCCACACTGTAACACTGCCGGCCCCTACCTGTACTGCCTGGGCGTCAGGCCGGTATATTTTTTAAAGACCTTGGTAAAATAGCTCTGGTCCCGGTATCCGCAGGCAATGGCGATCTCGATGATGGCGTAATCGGTATTGGAAAGAAGCCTCTCCGCCTCCTCGACCCGGATCCGGTTCAGGTGTTCCTTGAACGTCACGCCGGTCACCTGGCGGAAGAGCATGGACAGGTAGGAGGCATTGATATGAAGCTCTTCGGCGACACTGGCCAGGGTGATGTCCTCGGAAAAATGCCGGGCAATGTACTCGGCGGCGCTCTTGACGATCCTGTTGTTTTTATCCGTATTCAGAAACAGGTTGTCGGTAAAGATCTCTATGTTGTCCTGCAGCGTATAACAGATGTCGTAGACGCTGCCCGCCCTCGAGATGGCTATGATCAGGCGCTGGTTCAGGTCCAGGACCATGTTGGAGTCGGCGCCCCGGTTGATCGATGCGCGGGACAAAAGAGAACAGAGCTCGATGATCCGGATCTTGATCTTATCCGTATCATGGCCTTCATAGAGCAGGATATGGCCAAGCAGCTTGTTGAGGATCTCTCTGGCCTTGCTGGCGTGGTTGATCTTGATAGCGCTGATCAGTTCGTTTTCCAGATCGACAGGGTAACTTCGTCCGTCCCGGACCCCGCTGTTTTTGTACAGCTGGATCGATTCGTTGATCCTGGACTGCTGCAGAAGCTTCTCCTTGTTGGAAAGGATCATGTCCCTGCTCTCCACCAGGATGCTTCTCATCAGAAAACGGAAGAGAGTGCTGATCTGGGTCACCTGATCAGGAGAAAAGACAGGAATCTCCCGGGAATAGTATGTCAGCCGCGCCAGCCCGCCCGCCGGTATCTGATTTCCGCTGGTGACCTCCCTGATCAGGGCCGCATCCGGTTTTTCCATGAGAAAAGGTCCCGCGATCACACTGCCGAAGAGCTTTCCCTTTATCACCGTGGGATAGACGATATGGTTCATCCCGGAGTGACATGCAAAAATATAAGCCTGGCCGAAGCCCATGGACATGGACGCCGCGTGGGCGTGCTCCTGGGCACATGTCCTGCCGCTCTTATTGTGTCTGTGGAATTCCGTGCAATAATCATAGACCTGGCCGAACAGAAGGAGATCCTCCCCCCTCTCTCCGGTCAGCCGCACGGTCAGCCCGGTGACCTCATGGAAGGCCCTGAGCATTTCTTCTATATCCTTCCGGGAAATATATTTAAATAAATGGTTTTTTTCCATAACCATCCGTCCTCTGAGAGCTTCCACAAATCTGTCCTGTGGTCCTGCCGGGCTTTTTGAAAGCGCAGTCCGTGGAATCGTGCCCGGAGTTCCGGCAGCTCCGCTGCATTTCATCCACATTGTACAAAAACCCTTTTTATTATAGCACATTGCTCTGAGCAGTTTGTCCCTTATATCGCTTTCTGTTTGCCGCCGCTCATGCCTGTGCTGCTGACACAGTCTTTTCTTTTGCTGTCACAGTCTCTTCTTTTGCTGTCACAGTCTTTTCACCTGCTGTCACAGCCTCTTTGCCGCCGCCTGCTCTTCGGAATCGCGGCAGCAACATAGGGGGCGTTTTGCGCAGTATGCAAAAACAGCCCGCATAAAAGGATTTATTCCTTCCATGCGGGCTGCGGAATCCGGTTCAGACAGTGCCTGTCACTCTGTCACAGCTGTCTTATGGCTGATCACTGCATGACAGCTGCGGTGTGGGCCTTGTAGATCTCCTGGATGGCAGGGATCCTACCCAGGCCTGCGATCTGGCAATCGATGGACTCGAAGCTGCCGTCCGCCGTGAACATGCTCTTCCAGGAATCCTCTTCGTCACCGGCCATGTCGTTGTTGGCGTGGTCGCCTGCGACGACCATGAGGGGACGAAGGATGACCTTGGTGAAGCCGGCCTCTTTGACCTTCGCGATGACGGCCTCACAGGCTGTATCCTCGGGCTCGCCCTCGACGGTTCCGACAAAGACGTTGGTGTAGCCCAGCTCATTCATCTGGGTCTGCATCTGGTCGTAAGTGATGCTTGCGGTGTGGGAGGTGCCATGGCCCATCAGGACCAGAGCCACGCCGTCAGCTGCAGCTGCCGCCGCATCGTCGTAGCCTGCGGTCTGCATGGCCTCTGCCACGACTGCCTCTGCTGCCGCCGCCTTGTCCTCGTTGACAACGGTCGTGTCCTCGCCGACTTCGCCCAGAAGGGGCTCGGCAACTGCGACGGAATCGAAGTTGTCCTTCACGGCATCGAGAGCCGCGATGAGACTGTCGTACTCTGCGCCGTGCATCAGGTGAGTGGGCTGGACGATCAGGTTCTTGACGCCGTTGTCCATGGCGCGCTGAAGGGCCTGCTCCATGTTATCGATCTTCTCGCCGTCCCTTGCAAGGACATGGTTGGCAATGATCTGGGAGGTGAAGGCTCTGCGCACAGCCCAGTCGGGATATGCCTCCTGAAGAGCAGCCTCGATGCCGCCGATATCCTGGGCACGGCTCTCGTTGAAGGAGGTGCCGAAGCTGACGACCAGCAGCTCGTTCTCACCGATCTCGTCGGCATTGCGGGGGTCGTCCGCAGCCGCGTCGCCGGTGTCGGCGCCGAAATAGTCGGGGCTCGCCTCTTCGCCCTCGACCATGGCCTTCTGGGCATCGGTCAGCTTGTCCCAGCCCTCTTTCGCCGCGGCACACTGGGCCTCGGTCTCAGGTGTCCACTCCTGTACATAAATATCATCGATCATTTTTGCCACTGCAGCCGCTGCCTCCTCGTCAGTCATTGCGGTCTCCTGCGCGGTCGCCCCTGTCGAGGCGACAACTGCATCTTGCTCAGTCGCTGCCTCGGCTGCGGGTGCCTCTGCAGCCTGCGCGGTATCCGCTGCGGGCGCCTCAGCCTCAGGTGCCTCAGCTTCTGCTTCAGGTGCCTCGGCCTCTGCCCCGGGAGCTTCCTGGGCTTCTTCCGTCTTCTCCTCAGCTGTAGAGCTGCTCTGTGCGCTTCCGCCACAGCCGGCCAGCATAGCCGCTGTCACTGCCGTCGCCAGAAGGACCGCCGCAAGTTTCTTTTTCATGCTTTCCTCCTCTTCTGTACAGCCGGACCGGTCCGGTGTACTTCAAAAAAACGCCCGCGACAGCCTGCCGCGGGCGGAGGAGAACACTTCAGATAACGAAAAAAACGACAGATGTGTTATCCCTGCCGAAAAAGCGGGACCACCATCAGGTCTTTTCCCGCCGAATCTGTATCTGACTGTCTTCCCGGCCGTGCCTCGCAGCCGCAGACATGACAAGTCACAGGCAGGTCTCCTGGCTTATGACGATCGGCAGCAGGGATCCATTTGAACCGGTTCCCTCCGGCGCGCCTTCCCGGCCCGCGGCCAGTGGCACAAAGCGCCTTGCCCGTCATTTACAGTTGCGGGACAGCACAGGTCTCTCACCTGTTTCCCTTTTCAGCGGGTCCGCAGCCGGTCCCGCCACCTGTGGCTTAACAACAACGCTTAATATTATAGCAGACCGGACAGGACTTTCTGGTAATTTTCCATGAAAATTAGAAGATTTTTGTTTCTATTCACAGCCAGTAAGTTCGAGGCGTTTTTGCATGGCTTTTTTCATGCAAAAACCCGAGTGAAACGGCGAAAATCGTGCGCATAAGCGCATTGGAATACGATTTTCGCAAGTTACTATCACAGTTCCGAAGGGACTGTGAATAGATAATATGAAGTGACCT
>DGUF01000270.1 GCA_002394525.1 Lachnospiraceae bacterium UBA4317
CGCTAAAAACCAGCGGCCAAGTACCTGGCACGCAGCATCTCCTTCGGAGCTGCGCAAGGCCCTTCGGCTGTTTGTGCAACTTGACGAGCCTCAGAGCCTTTACGATACTTTTGACCTTTATAATAAATTGATTTTTGTGTTAGTAAATAGTGCCCGCCGCGGCTGAAGCGAAAATTGCAGGCTGGAATGTACAGAGGCTGATTTACTGTATTCTGTCCGTAATAAGGAGACAGGAAGATCTGAATTTTATGGATGAAAAAAAGAAATTAAATCCGGCAGGGGCGGTCCCCGAGAGTGATCCGGAGCAGATCATAAAGGGAACGGAAGCGGATACCGAGAATATCGTCGATTTCATGCACGAGGAGATCAAAAAGCGGCCCATGAACCGCAGGAGGCTCCTCCGCCGCGCCAGGGAGACGACGGCCATCGCCATCCTCTTCGGCGTCGTCTCCTGCATGGTCTTTGCCATCCTGCTCCCCGTCATCAGCAATATCATCAATCCCGGAGAAAAGGAGACCACGGCGGTGACCCTGCCCGAGGAATCCGTCAGCGAGGAACTGACCCCGGAGGACATGCTGGAAAACGAGCGCGAGAGGGAGGAGACAGAGGAGAAGAGAAGGATCCGGGAGGAGCTGGAGGGGATCCTCGACGAAAAGATCGGCGTAGAGCAGCAGAAAAGGATCAGCACCTCCCTCCAGGAGCTGGCAGCCGACAAGAGCAATATGGTAGTGACCGTGTCGAGGATCACATCGGATACGGACTGGTTTAATGACCCCTATGAGAACCGGGATACCTGTTCGGGCCTGGTGACCGCCAAGACGGACACGGATATTTACATCCTGGTGCAGAGCAGGCGCATCGAGGACGCCAGCAGGATTCTGGTGACCTTCCCGGGCGGGGTAGACGCCGAGGCCGAGGTCGCAGGCACAGATCCCTCGTCGGGAATGGCAGTCCTGTCGGTCCCGTCCTCCTCGGTCCCTGTCGGAAACCGCACAGAGATCCAGGAGGCCCAGTTCGGAGCCTCTGCCGCGTCCGTGATCACGGGCGCCCCGGTGATTGCCATCGGCAGTCCGACCGGCACCCCGGGATCTGTGATCTACGGCTATGTGACCGGCGCAGGCCAGAGCCTGGACATCATGGACAACAATCTCTACCGGCTCACGACCGATATATACGGCAGCGGGGACGCGACCGGCTTTCTGATCAACCTGGACGGCAGAGTGGTCGGCATGATCGATATGCGGCACAGGGACAATAACGTGCCCAACATGCTCTGCGCGGTCGGCATCACCGAGCTGCGGCCGGTGATCAACAGGCTGGAAATAGGAGGAAAAAAGGCAGTCCTGGGGATCTACGGAACAGATGTCACGGAGACGATCAGCCAGGAAAATGATATCCCCATCGGAATCTGGGTGACCCGGATCGAGGAGGACTCTCCGGCCATGGCGGCCGGCATCCAGAAGGGCGATGTCATCACCGGTTTTGACAAGGAAAAGATTGCCGGCATGGCGGACCTGATCACGCAGCTGTCCGGCACAGAGCCCGGGCAGAACGCCACCCTGGTCATCCAGCGCCGCAACGGCGGGGAATTCGAGGAGATGAAGATCCCGGTTCTGACCCAGTAGAGGGCTGAAGCAGCCCGGTTACCCCTTCCGTGATCCTGCGCGGCGGCCGCGGGGGCAACCCAGTAGAGGGCTGAAGCAGCCCAATTACCCCGTCCCTCCCCTGATCCGGACGGGCGGATACTGAAGAACAAGCAGAAAGATTCATTTAAAAAACAAAGTACCATAAAGTACCATATAGAAAGAGAGCAGTAAAAATGCACTATATCAATGAACTCAAGGACGGCAGCAGTGTAAAGGAAATCTACCTCTGTAAAAAGAGACAGTCCCTGGTCACAAGGGCCGGCAAGGCCTATGAATCTCTGACCTTCCAGGACAAGACCGGCACCATCGATGCCAAGATCTGGGACCCTGACAGCATGGGAATCGGTGAATTCAGTGAGATGGATTACGTGGATGTCTCCGGCGAGGTGATCACCTTCCAGGGACACCTGCAGCTGAATGTGCGACGGGCCCGCCTCTGCCATGAGGGAGAATACGACCCAGCAAACTACCTGCCCGTGACCGAGCGCAACATCGACGACATGTACAGGACCATCCTGAAATTTGTGGACTCCATCGAGAACCCCCATCTGAACAGGCTCCTGTCCATGTTCTTCGTGGATGACGCGGACTTTGTCAAGGCCTTCAAGCAGTCCTCCGCCGCCAAATCCGTCCACCACGGATTTATCGGAGGCCTCTGCGAGCACACCCTGGGCGTCGCCCAGCTCTGCCATTTTTACTGCAAATGCTACCCCCTCCTCAAGAGGGACCTGCTGGTCAGCGCCGCCCTGCTCCACGACATAGGCAAGGTCCGGGAGCTCTCCGCCTTCCCGCAGAACGACTATACCGAGGAGGGCCAGCTCATCGGCCACATCGTCATCGGATGCGAGATGATTAATGAAAAGATCAAGGAGATCGAGGGCTTCCCGTCCGTCCTGGCCGCAGAGATCCGCCACTGCATCCTGGCCCACCACGGCGAATTCGAATACGGATCTCCCAAAAAGCCCGCCCTCATCGAGGCGGCCGCCCTCAACTTTGCCGACAACACCGATGCCAAGATGGAAATCTTCAAGGAAGCCATCATGGGCACGACCGTCGGCGACGGCTGGATCGGCTACCAGAACTTCCTGTCGACCAACGTCAGAAAGACCACACTCTGATGTAAACCACACTCTGATGTAAGCTCCAATATCGTTCAGACGCAAGCGCCGGACTCAGATCCGACTGATTTTCAGAATTCAGTTCAGAAACGGGAGCTGACCTTCGCTTCTGAAAAAACCGCCGCCTGTCCTTGCAGGGCAGGCGGCGGAAACATTTCAGTGACGGCCGGTCTCTTCCGGGAAAACATTTCAGTGGCTACGGTCTCTTTTAAAGAGACGTTTCAATGGCGGCCGGTCTCTTCCGAAAAATCGCTGTAGACCTCACAGTATCTGGCAAAAAAGGAAGGCTTTTCACCGCCTGCGTAGAGATGGGACTGGTCGCCGATCCTCTGGGCGCGGAACAGGGCGATTCCCTGCTCCCTCTCCTCGCTGACCAGCTCCGTGACCGTGGAGGTCATCATGGCCAGATTCTGCCACAGGAAGAAGGGACTGCAGTTCCAGATACGGGACAAAAGCACGCAGCTGATCCCGAGATGACAGAAAAAGGCCAGGGTCTGCGTATTCTCACGCTCGACCCGGTAATAGCCGTTCTCATGCACATAGCCAAAGGAGGCCAGGAGCTCATCAAATGCCCCGGTGACCTCGTCATAGCGCACAGGCATCTGCGAATGCAGATAGATCTCAGACTCCCGCCAGCGGACAGGGTCCGCCAGCTCCGGATGCTCTGCGTAGTATCTCTGGCCGATATCCCATGGAATACGCGGGCGGTATAATTTTGTAAGGTCCGCCTTATTTTCCTCTGCAGGGTCTGCCAGGTCTTTGGATTTTTCCGCAGAGCCTCCCGCCTTTTTGTCCCCGGTATCAGCCTGCAGAAGATCCATATTTCTGCTTTTGGGAGAAGACAGACTCAGGTCATGATCTTCGCTGATCGGTTTTATATTCGGATACGCGGCAAGAAGATGCGGGGCCCGGTTGAGATCCAGAGGCGCGTCAAACTCCTCCAGCCAGGGCATGACCTGTGCGGTTTTTCCGATTTCCTTCATACAGTAATCCGCCGTGATCCCTGCCCTCCCGAGCGGAGAGACGAAGCAGTGATCCATCCGGAGCGATGGCGCGGCCTTTGCCAGCAGCTCCGCCTCCCTTCGTCCCTTCTCCGTCAAAGAGTCTGTCGCATAATCCGGCTCCGCATGACGTATAAACAATAAACGCATTCCCTACCTCCCGATCAAAAGATCCGATATCCGATGATTTTGCCGGTTCATTCCGGCTGAACCTGTCATCAAACTATTAGGCTATTGTACCACAGATCGCGAGCCCCGGAAGGAAGAAAACCAATGAAGCAAAGAAACAGAAAGAATAATCATAAAAATCAGAGCCGGAAACCTGCAGGAGACATGCCCTGCACAAAAAATGACCGCGTGACCATCCGGATCGAGGATATCGGCAGCGGCGGCGAGGGAATCGGCTTTCTCATGCCTGCTCAGGACCGTGAGACCAGCAGGGAAATGATGACCGGCAATCCTGATCCCATTACCCCCGCAGCCGGAAACTCCGGGTCTCCTGCGCAGGCACCGGCGGAATTCCGGAAAAAGAGATTCCCGGTTTTTGTCAAGGACGCAGTCCCCGGCGATACCATCGAGGCAGTCATCACCAAAGTGACGGCCCGCTACGCCTACGGACACCTGGACCGGATCCTGGAGCCCTCGCCCTTCCGTGTGACACCCCCCTGTCCCATTGCCAGGACCTGCGGCGGCTGCCAGATCCAGGCCCTCGACTATGAAAAGCAGCTGGAATTCAAACAGAAAAAAGTCCGTGAAAACCTGGTCCGGATCGGCGGCTTCACACCTGACAAAATAGATTCTGTCATGCATCCCATCGTCGGCATGGAAGACCCCTGGCGCTACCGCAACAAGGAACAGGTCCCTGTCCAGCAGGGCAAGTACGGCCCCGTGACCGGCTTCTACGCCAGCCACTCCCACACCGTCATCCCCATGACCGACTGC
>DGUF01000209.1:0-3185 GCA_002394525.1 Lachnospiraceae bacterium UBA4317
ATTAATATTTTTCTTTACTATATCTGCGTTGATCTGATATTCAAGACTCGCTCGCGAGTCTTGCGCGCGTATCCCACGACTGAAGTCACGGGTATTGCGCAATGAAGAATAAACAGGAAACAGGAGGCTGGACATTTATGCAGACACAGACTTCCGAGACCTTTCGCCTGAGCGCGCTGCTCTCTTTTTCGGGCGGACTGCAGGATGCCTACACCTACAACGTGCGGGGCCGCGTCTTTGCCAACGCGCAGACGGGCAATGTGGTCCTGATGAGCCAGAATTTCATGATGGGGGAATGGGGCACCGGCCTCCTCTATACCTTTCCTCTGCTGGCCTTTGCCCTGGGTGTCTTTGCGGCCGAGCGGATCGAGAACCGCTTTAAAAGGAGCAGGTCCATCAGCTGGCAGCAGATCGTGCTGGTCATCGAGATCCTCATGCTGGGGGTCGTCGGCTTCCTGCCGGCGGAATTCAATATGCTTGCCAACATGCTGGTCTCCTTTTCCTGCGCCATGCAGGTCCAGACCTTCCGCAAGGTCCGCGGCTTCGGCTATGCCAGCACCATGTGCATCGGAAATCTGCGCAGCGGGACCGAGAGTCTGTCCATTTATCTGCGGGAAAAAAATAAAAACGCACTGCATAAGGCAATGCATTTTTACGGGATCATCCTTATCTTTGCTGTCGGCGCGGGAATCGGCGGTGTTCTGTCCGGTTTCCTGGGGATCCGGACGATCTGGGCCTCCGCCCTTCTGCTGACAGCAGCCTGCCTGCTCCTGAGCCAGGAGAAGATATAAGCAGTTAGGGTGAGTCAGTGGGGACGTAACAGTTTGACTCGTTTTGGTTAATCCAAAATGAGTCAAACTGTTACGTCCCCACTGACTCGCCCACTGACTAGCCCACTGACTCACCCGATCATTTCTCTCACATTTTTGTCCGTGGGTTCCAGGCTGTAGGGCCATTCGATCAGCCGAATCCGGTTTTCCAGGCAGGACTGTTTTTTCTGCCGGTCCAGCTCCTGCCGCTGGGCCAGCGCCTGCTCCCCGCCGAAAAAGTCCACCGGGACATAGTGCTGGACGCCCTGGTATTCGATGGCGGTCTGCAGGGAAGGGATATAGAGGTCCAGGCTCTGTCTTCCGAGCCAGTCCGGCCGGTACTGGTAGAGGGTGTCCGGATATCTTTTGCGGACCGCGTGAAAGAGGGACAGCTCATGCTTCCACTTGGGCCGGATGACGCCCTCCGCCGTGAGCCTGGTCCGGATCTTTGTCCGCTCCAGCCGCCAGGCGGTCCGGTAGCCGTCCTTTTCCTCATAGAGGGCAATATCCGTGTACCACCACTGAAAAAGGGGCATGATGACCCTGGTCAGGCACAAAAACATCTCCAGCTCGGACGAGAAGTAGCCGCATTCCAGCATATGAGCGATATTTCTGCGGACGTACACGGTCTTGGCCGGATTATGGCAGTAGGGGATATTCCCCAGATATTTGGCGATCCGGTCCGGCAGGTAGGGGGAACGGAGCACGACGCCCTGCTCCTGAAGGTGGGTCTGATACCAGATCAGGGGATAGTCGTAGAGAGAATATCCCCCAAAGACCTCTCTGGACGCATTGGTATAGAGCAGGTGGAACATCAGCAGGACATCGTCCATGTTCCGCTTGTCAAAGACCGCCAGGTAGTGGACGGTCTCCTCATCCGGAAAAAGGCTTTTGACCGGACGAAATTCCTCTGCCCTCTTGCAGACCTCCGCGATGACAAAAAACTGCGAGACAAAGCTCTCCGGAAAGAGAAAGCAGGCCTGGCGGTCCGTGTCCAGGTCCGCAAACTGGCTCATAAAGGCTTCGACGTAGGGATTCGACCAGGGCAGGACATTTTTTTCAGATCCCGCTTTTTCGCCGGCTGTCCCCAGCTCCGCCGCTTCGGACCGATTTCTCCCGGATGTCTGCGGTTCCGTTTGTCCGGACTCATCTGCATCTGTGGTTTGCAGCTCCGCATCTCCGGATTCATCTGCATCTATGGCTAGCAGTTCCGTCTGTCCGGGCTCGTCTGCATTTAGGGCTTTTTTCTCCGCCGCCTCGATCAGGCGTCTCGTCGCCTGCCGGTAGGCCAGGTCCGACCAGGACAGCTGGACCAGGAAGCGGTCGTACTGCCCTGCCCGGTACTCCTCCTCCAGTCCCTCGAAATCCTCCTTCCAGGACTCGTGCTCCTCCAGCAGAGTTTCCATTGTGGAAAAAACTTCCATCTCGTGATACCGGGGATACCGGTCCCAGAGCCGGTCAAGCCGGTCATAGGTATAGGATGGCTCTGGTTTTTTGTGAACAGGAGGGAGGATGGAGTCAGGCGACGGCCCCGCCGTCGGTTTTCCTCGGTGATCGTTCTTCATTCTCTCAGATTTTTCTTTCCGCGTGCATGAGAGCCGCCAGGTCAATCCCCGCGGATTTCAGCTTTTTCATGACAGCTGCCATGTAGTTGTCGGCATTGTCATAGGGCCCGTGCTCGCCAATCGCGACATCCAGGAAATCATTGTAGGCGGAGTTGACGTGGGTCTCCCAGTGTGTGATCTCACCGTACTCATTGGTGCGGATGAAGCTGTAGGCAAAAAAGTCCATGAAGACCCCGTCTCTCTTGCGGGTGGCTCCGAAATGTGTCTTCCAGGCCACGCCGTCGATTCCCGGGAAGACCTCAAAATCAACAGGCTTCCAGTCATCAAATTCGACCGAGTAGGACAAGGCTTCCATGGTGGCGGAATCCTCCACGGAAATGGGGATAGGCATGAAGGTAGGATTCCGCGATCGCTCTGTTGTTTTCTATCCGCTCTTCGTTTGTTAAGATCCTTATCATTTCTCCTCCTGATCTCTGGTGATGACGGCGTGTGCCTTTTTGCCGTGAGTCGGAGAACAGCCGTGAGTCAGGGAACATCTCCCGACTTGCGGCAAGTCTTTCCTCCGAACACATTTTCATTATAGCATATCCAATCTTTTTCAGGATGTAAACAGATGACCTAATCCCCGTTATTATCACCTGCCGTTACCGCCTGGCTGAATGTCGGACACGCTTGCATAAACCGCAGCTGTAATGATATTGTGAGTCAGTGGGTGAGTCAGAAGGGACGTTTCAGTCTGACTCACTTCAGCAGTTCTGATCAGAGAATCCAGATAATAATGAGTCAATCTGAAACGTCCCCACTGACTCAC
>DGUF01000209.1:3238-8643 GCA_002394525.1 Lachnospiraceae bacterium UBA4317
CCCACTGACTCACAAAGCGAGGGCAGAGACATGAGCCTGTATGCGATCGGAGATCTTCATCTGCATTATCAATCCGTGCTGAAGGCGCCCGGCCAGCTCCATGACCGGGTCTGGAAAAAGCATGAGGAGAAATTTCTGAAAAACTGCCGGAAGCTGGTATCGGAGGAGGACACGCTGGTCCTGGCCGGGGACCACAGCTGGGGAAAGAATCTTGCCGAGTGCGAGCTGGATCTGCAGTATATCTGTGACCTGCCGGGCCGCAAGATCCTGACGCGGGGCAACCACGACATGTTCTGGGACGCGAAAAAGACCGCGCAGCTGAACGCCCTGTACCAGCCGCGGCTGACCTTCCTGCAGGACAGTTATGAGACCTACCGGGATTATGCCCTGGTCGGCACCAAGGGTTTCACCTTTGAGGGCCCCTTTTATCTGGACCGGCGGGGGCGTATCACAGGCTGGGACGAGAAGGCCGAGGCCCACGCGAAAAAGCTGGTGGACCGGGAGCTGCAGCGGCTGCGCAAGTCCTTTGAGCTGGCCAGAGCCGACGGCTGGCGGAAATATATCATGTTCCTGCACTATCCGCCGACCAATATCCTGGAGGTCCGCAGTACCTTCACGGACATGGCGGAGGAGTACGGAGCCGAGCAGGTCATCTACGCCCACTGCCACGGCGAGTCCCGCTTCTATGACAGCATCCACGGCGAGTACCGGGGCCGAACCTATCACCTGGTCTCCGGGGATTATCTGAGGTGGAAGCCCCTGAAGATTCTGGATTAAAACAAAAAGGGGGAAGGTTCCTGATGCCTGTGCACGGATCAGGAAACCTTCCCTTTGTTTCTGGTCTGCCGGCCGCTGACACTTCCCCGGCCTATGCGTTCTTATCCGGATCCGGCGTTTTGTATTCTTCGGCCGGGCCGGCCTTTGTGTTCTTTGCGGAAAGCAGGGTTTCCATCAGTCCGGAAGCCATTGCTGAAACGTCCTTTTTTCCCAAAAGCATGGAGCTGAGGATCTCAACAATGTTCCCTTCGCCAGACAGCAGGCTCATCGCTGCCTTCTTCGTATTGCTGTCGGCCTTCCGGTAGAGCTGGACCAGTTTTTTCTCCGTTGCGGTAAGAGTTCCTATGCTGCTGCTCTTCGCTGAGGCAGATGTTTTTCCCGCGGATGAGGTCTTTTTTCCGGAGGACGGCTTCTTCCCGGAGGACGCACCTTCGGCGCCCGCCTCCAGCAATGCCTTCTGCGTCAGGCCAAGAGGCTTTGCCATCTTCCTGAGAGCACTCTGTGCCGGTTCTTTTTCGCCCCGCTCGATCTTTCCCATGTCCGAAGACGATATTCCTACCTGCTCCGCCAGGGCTGCCTGTGTCAGGCCCTTCTGGGTGCGGGCCTCCCGGATCATATTTCCCAGTTTCTTTGACATCGCTTTCCCCCTCCTGATTTCTTTCCGCCGACTGATGATCTGCCATGGTGTTTTTTTGCGAAATCGGCAATCTCATAAGCTTCTTACATTGCTTCTTTATCGATTTTACGACAGGATGCGCATCATTATAAGCGAGTCAGAAAAGAGTCATAAGGGCAAAAGGGACGCCTGACTCCTTTCTGGAGTTGTAATTGCGAAGGCCGACCAAAAAAGGAGAAGGCAGGTCTTTGGCGGACCGGCGGGGACGCCTGACTCCGGTCCCGTCATCGCCGGCTGTGGGCATCGACCCACAGTTCGTAGATATTCTGGACGGTCACCGCCCCGTCCTTGTCCTCATGGATATAGACCAGGGCATAGTAGGGCTCGGCGTCCGGATATACGACCCTTGCGCGGCTGAGGACACAATAGACCCTGCCCTCCTTGTCCTGCGCGGTGCTCGTCCCCAGAAGGCAGACCGGCTCGTAGTCGACTCCCATGAGTGTCTCCGCGGCCTTTTCGAACACGGCCTTTACCTGGTCCGTGATCCCGGTGGCCCCGGACAGATCCCAGGTTTCCCCGGAAGCTCCGGTCTTCTCTTCTTCCTCTTTTTCCTCTTCCTCATTTATCGGATAGATCCGCATAAAGTCAAGTTCCCCCATCGTATAGTCGTGGGTGGAATCGTAATCGGCCAGGCCTTTTCCATCCTGGTATTTTTTGGTCCTGTGGAGCCTGAGCACGGCACCGGGGACGTCGAAGCCGCCTCCCGAGATGGTATAGTCTCCGGAGCTGAACAGCATATCCTCCTCCCCATTGAAAGCATACTGGCAGAAGGTACCGTCACTATAATAGAACCACATGGTGGACAGGTATTCCTCACTGCCGTCCAGGCGGACCAGCCTCTGCTTATTCGTCGCCATAAAGGCGGCTGCCAGCTCTGTCTCACGGGAGAAATCTGCCGGATATACACAGTAATCCCTGACTCTGTCCAGGTCGACATCGTAGGTCAGGTCGACGTCCTCCAGCCGTTCTCCCTCCCGGCAGAGCTTATTTACATGAAGAGTCAGGATATGGGAATCTGCGTTCCCCCATTCGACCGTATCCCAGTCAAAATTGACAGTAAACACGCCTTCGCTGTAGACCTTGAACCGGTCCTCGTGGATGACATACTGACGGCAGGTCTGGTCAGTAAACAGATAGATGACTGTGTCCGCCAGGCCTTTTTTCCCTTCTTCATCTGTGAGGATCTGACGGGCCGGGCAGGCATAAACGGCCAGGATCTGCCGCTGTGAAGCCTCAGCGGTCTCTGCAGCCCCTGCAGTCTTTGCAGTCTCCGCAGCTTCTGCAGTCTTTGCAACTTCCGCGGTCTTTGCAGTCTCCGCGGTCTCTGCCGCCGTCATGGTCTCTGCCGCGGCTTCTTTGGTCTCTACTGTCGGAAGGACTGCGGCAGCTTCCGCCGCTGTCGCCGCCTCCACGGCTGCCACTGTCGTATCTGCCTCCGCGGCTTTTTCCGTTCCTGCGGCTGCTTCTGTCTGCTCCGCGGCTTTTTCCGTTCCTGCGGCTGCTTCTGTCTGCTCCGCCTCTTTTGCCTGCTCCGCCAGGACCGGACTGCACATCGACAGGACAGCCAGCACCAGGGCCATGATCATGGAAGTAAACTGTCTTTTCATTTTTCAACCTCCTTTATTCCTGAAGCCTTATAGTCCAACTGGATCCTTATTCATCGTTATAGTTCACGCCCTCCCGGATGGCAGGACTTGTAACGCTGCGATTGGCGATAACAAGGCAGGAATTGAAAAAAACGGGCCCGGGAACCACCCCGGTCCCGATATCCTCCTCGCTGATCTGTAAGATTAGTAAAGGCAATTCCTGTATTGTCTCTAAAATAATTATACCCGGGCACACTCCGGCGTGCAATGACCTGTGGCCGGGGGAAGCCCTGTCATTTATCTGATAATTTCACAGTTTTTACACAATTTACGCATTATTTAAGGGTTTTGTGACGCTTTTCTATGCGCCTCCAATGCTAAAATTTAGATAGAATAAAACAGGATCTGAAGGCGCGAAGGCGCAGGCAGAAAAATTTAAAAAAGAGCATTGCTCGTGCGATCTCACCGACCACGAGATAAAAAGAGCCCGCAGCCCTGTATCAGCCGGAAAAGAACCGGCAGGACCCGCAATCTCAGAAGGAGACTGCAGGTGCAGGCAGCGCGACCACACACAGCGCTGTTCCGCAAGGGGCGTGTGGTTCAGGGGGGAATGGTAAAACAATAAAAAACGGGCGTGACAAGGGGCTGAACCACCTGTCGACCCTGCCATCCTACAATAAAAAGAAAGGGACGGTTTCCTGATTCGTCTACTGGATCAGGAAACCGTCCCTTATTAGATATCATGCTGCAACCAGTCTGAAACGTCCCCGGTGACTCGCAAAAATGAGCCAGTCTGAACCGTCCCCGGTGACTCATTCATGGCGGCTGAGGAAGTCGATGAGCAAATTGCCCATGATCTCGCTGTCGACAATATAGCTGCCGTGGTCGGCGCCTTTCACGACGACCAGCTCGGCGTCGGGGAGGTTGGCCATGATCTTGTCCGTCTCGGAGCGGAGGATGAGGTCATTCTCGCCCACTGTGACCAGGACGGGGATCGTGATGGTCTGCAGGGACTTCGGGTCGATATGGGGTTCTGTCAGCATGAGCGTGACCAGGGGGTCGGGCTCTTTTTTATTGAGTTCTGTGTATTCCTCGATAAAATCAGGGACGATTCCCTCCGGGGAGAGGTTGGTCCCGCTGATGGCCAGTCGGCCAAGTGTCCCCGGGTGGCGGGTCTCCAGGAGGAGGGCCAGGATGCCTCCGTCGCTGTGGCCGTAGAGGGCCGGCTTCTCCAGTCCCATGGCCCGGATAAACTGGTAAATGTCCTCGGCCATGTCTTCGTAGTGGTATTCCGACATGGGTTCATTGACCCCGTGTCCCCTGGAATCCGGGGCATGGACCTCGTATCCCGCCTTCACCAGCTGGTCGATCTCCGTATCAAACAGGTGGTGGTCCTCCGCGTTGCCGTGGACCAGAACAATGGGCTTTCCTTTTCCGGCTCTGGCATAGTGGAGCCGGACGCCGTTCACGTCGACGTAGTTTGTCGCTTCATAAACCTTCATTTCGTTCCCTTTTTTCCTTTAAGTGTTTCATCTTCCACCGGATCCGCAGTTGATTCTGCAGCCCCGGCTTCAGCCTTTCCGCTCTCCGCTTTCCCGGCAGATGCCGCCGCGCCGCATGCTGCCAGCGACAGGAGCATGGCCGCCGCCAGCAATATACTGATCGATCTCTCTGCTGCTAATCTCATTTTTTCCCTCGCACTCCCCGTCCCCGGTCTCCCTGCTCACTGGAAAACCGGCCCTATGGACCGTGCTGGCCATAGAGCCGGTTTTTACAACTTGCGCCCGGTCCTTATTTTTTCGTGATGATGGCTCTCTTGTGTGTGCCCTTTCCGATCGGTCCCTTTTCATCGGATGCCGCCACGTTGAAGAGGATCTTCTTGCCGTCGATCTCAGCGATCTCGACTTCGCAGGTGACCCTGCCGCCCTCGGGAGTCGCGGAAAAATGCTTGACCTCCACGGCCATGCCGACAGAACCTTTTCCCTCCTCGAGGTTCTTTGCCAGAAGATCCGCGCAGGTCAGCTCCATCAGATTGATCATGCTGGGCGTGGAGAAGACGTGGGGGAGATCGACCTGGGGAAGCTGGCTGTCAAGGTTATCAGCGCACATGGCGGCTGTGACGTTGATGGTGATCGAGTTTTTCATTCCTGCTTTTAATTCCATATCCGTTTCCTTTCTATGCAATATGGTGGCGTCAGCAATAGAGCTGTTTTTCACATCGTGAACAGGTTCTTCCATCATTATAACAGTATTCTTCGCGCGGCGGTATTCTCGGATTGTTTTTTGCAAGGGACGGTTCTCTGCCTGCTGCAGTACAGGCCTTCCTGAAAAAAGGAGGCTTTTTCTCCGATGCAATCACAGGTGCC
>DGUF01000209.1:8742-9250 GCA_002394525.1 Lachnospiraceae bacterium UBA4317
ATCGAGCGTTTTTTTCACTCTTCCTCCTCAGCCCCCAGGCCGTAATACAGCATCCGGTTATAGGCCGCATTGGCTTCCTGACTTGCCTTCTTCGCCCGCCAGGCGTCGATCTCCGACCGGATGGACAGCATCTCGTCGACGACCAGCTCCACACTGCGGGGCTTTACATTATAGAGATAAGAGGTCATCCTCTCAATCGCCCGGGGGCTCCCCAGGTGCCTGGCGATGACTTCGCCCAGGGCGGGTTCAAAGCCAAGGGCTTCGAGCGAGGAGACGAGTTCGTCGCGGGCGCGCGCCCATTCTTTTCTGTTGTCCATTGTGTTCATACTCCTGCTTCCTGAAACATTGGGACAGTTCCGCGGTTCACTTGCTCTACTACCAGTGAGCCAGGGCATGAAACGGGGGACAGTTACGGAGTTCACGTTCCCTTCTTCCATGGCTGTAACATGGGCTGTTCCCCGGTACCAAATCGATGTCCCTGCCATTGTATCAAATCGATGTCCCTGCT
>DGUF01000278.1:0-6175 GCA_002394525.1 Lachnospiraceae bacterium UBA4317
ACCTTGCCGGCCTCCTCGCACCAGGAGAAATTGCCGGGCGCGGTCGTCGGGAAGACCTGGGGAACAGTCTTTTCAAATTCATTGGGGATGGTCCAGTCGTCATAGAAGAAATACCTGTCCTGGTACTCCTTTTCGCCGGCCCGGGCGCGCCTGGCCCACTCGTGGTCCTCGCTGGTATGGTTCATGACGAAGTCCAGGCAGACACACATGCCGCGGTTGTGGCACTCATTGCCCAGCTCCGCCAGGTCCTCCATGGTGCCCAGCTCGGGCTGGACCTTGCGGAAGTCGGCGACCGCGTACCCCCCGTCGCTGCGGCCCGCGGGGCTCTCCAGCAGGGGCATCAGGTGCAGGTAATTGAGCCCGCACTCCTGCAGGTAGTCCAGGTGCTCCTTCACGCCCTGCAGCGTCCCGGCAAAACAGTTGGTATACATGAGCATGCCCAGCATCTCATTTCCCTTATACCACTCCGGCACCTTTTCCCTGGCCTGGTCCCACTCCTTCAGAACCGGGCTTCTCTGAGAATAGTACTCATGGAGCATACCGCAGAAATAATCAAAAGCCTGCTGGTCGTTGTGGTAGAGCTCGGCATACAGCCACTTGAGCTCATCGTAGTGACGTTCCAGTCGGCTGCAAAACTCCGGCTCCCAGTTTTTTTCTTCAAACATGACACACTCCTCCTGCGCTTTCTTTTTTTGTGTTTCGCAGATCCGATTACAGGTTGGTCCCGCCTCACATGCCCTGCCCGGAATCCCAGCCGGGGCTCCGCGCACAGACTGCACAGGGCCCTTTCCATGAGCTCCGCGCACAGACTGCCCGGATCTTTTGTGAAAGCACCGGGCAGGTTTTCGGGACTTCTTGTAATCGATTTCACACTTATAGAATATTATAAAAAAAACATAAACCTCCCGCAATCCGCAAAGCTATGAACTTCCAGGTCTCTTTTTGTATAAAATGCACAAAGCCGCCCGGTATTGCCGGACGGCTTTGCAAATATCCGTATCAGGTGTCTCTCATTTCCCCAAGGCCGCTGCCCCCTGTCTGTACGTATCCGTGAAACCATACAATGAAACAGACCGGTCGGAGCCGGTCCGACTGGAAACCGACAGGCCGGAAACAGGCTGATCAGCTGTCCGCGTCCGCCTTCCAGTGCAGAAGCAGGCCCGACTCGGGCGGAAGGAGAAGGCGCATGGAGCCCGCGTAGATGTAGACCGTGGAGAGACTGTCCAGGGTCCCCTTTTCTCCCTCTCCGGGTTCTGGATTCTCTGAAAAATCTGTGTCCGCGGCGGGCCCTGCAGCCCCGGCATGGTCACTTTCCGCAGCAGGATCCGCGTAGTCTGTATGGCCTGCTGCAGCGGTGAGCCCTGCAGCCTCCGCAGCATCAACAGCAGCAAGGGCTCCCGCGTTCTCCGCATGGTCCATAGCACCGAAGAGCCCTGTATTCTCCGCATGGCCAATCGCAGCAAAGGGCCCTGCCTTCTCCGCATGACCAATCGCAGCGACGGATCCATCAGTCCCGGCATAGTCAGGACCGGCTGCAGGCCGGGGATCCCCCACAGGCCCGGGCCTCTCTGCCCCTTCCTCCATTTCCGTGTTTTTAATCTGACCTGTCTTTTCCGAAGCCACTGTGTCCGGGGCGGCACCGGCCGTCTCCGCCGCCCGCGCTTCCCCGGAAGGCTTCCCGGAGGGCTCCGAGGCGGATCCCGGGCCGGCCTCTGCCGGAGCCGGAGTCAGGCAGGTCTCTCTCCCGGTGAAGAAAAGGACCTTGAGCTCAGCCTCCGGGGGGATCCCGGCATAGGTCACCCTGGCGGTGTAGTCGATCTCGATGTGGTTGATGTTGATGATGACGATCCAGCTCTCTCTGTCTTTCCCGCTCCCGCGGAACCTGGCATAGGCCAGGACGCCGTCCGTGTCGGGCAGGCGCAGGAGGGACCCCCGGCGGAGGGCCGGGCTGTTCTTGCGCAGATTGGCCAGGGCCTTATGACATCTGAGCAGGGTCCTGTCCTCATGTCCCCAGGGATAGGTCCTGCGGTTGTCCGGGTCGGTGAAGCCCCCGACACCGGCCTCGTCGCCGTAATAGATGGTCGGAGCCCCGGTCCAGGTCATCTGCAGCAGGACGGCCTGCCGCATGACCTCCATGCTCACATTTTCCATGGCCGCATCGATCCCCAGATCCTCGGCCCTGCCGACTACGCGGTTGGTCCGGGTCAGGAAGCGGGAGTGGTCGTGGTTGGAGAGCTGGTTCATGCTGATCCGGAGGATATTGCCGGGCAGGGCTTCCTGGCCGGTCCCCAGGACCGCCTTCCAGAAGGTGTCCGGATCGCCGTAGCGCTCCTCGTCCCGGCCGTCGCTGTGTTTTTCCATGCCGGTGAGGAACCATGTCACGGGCTCCATGAAGAACTCGTAGTTCATGATCGTGTCCCACTCGTCGCCCTGCAGCCACTTCCAGGAATCCACGTAGTTTTCCGCGATGATGACCGCCTCCGGGTTGGCCTCCTTGACGGCCTTGCGGAAGCGCTTCCAGAAGCGGTGGTTGAATTCTTTGGAATAGCTCAGGTCCGCGGCCACGTCCAGGCGCCAGCCGTCCGCGCAGTAGGGCGGGGAGACCCATTTTTTCGCGATCCTGAGTATGTAGTTACAGAGCTTTTCGGACTGCTCATAGTGGAGCTTGGGCAGGGTGCCGAAATCCCACCAGGAGTCATAGCTGTCATTGGAGGGCCAGTCGTCGCGATCGAATTTGAAGTACTCCACGAAGGGGGACCTCTTGGAGGCCCGGGCCCCCTTGAATCCGTCCGGCAGCTGCTCATAGATCTTTTCGGCGTCCAGCCAGCGGTGGAAGGACCCGCAGTGGTTGAACACGCCGTCCAGGATGACCCGGATCCCTCTCTCATGGGCCGCCCTGACCAGCCTGGCAAAGAGCCTGTCGCTTGCCTCCAGGTTGGCTGGGTCGGTCACGCGCTCTAAATAGCGGTCCGCCCGGCAGTTGCGGAAGGCGGGCGGACGCCCGGCGTGCCTGGCGGGCAGATCTCCCTTCCTGCCGCCTTTTTTCTTTTTGTGGTCCTTTACGATCCGGCCGAAATGGGGATCGATGTGCTCATAGTCCTGGGTGTCATATTTATGGCTGGACGGCGACAGAAAGACGGGGTTGAGATAGATCGCCTCGACGCCAAGCTCCTGCAGGTAGTCCAGCTTGTCCATGACCCCCTGGAGGTCGCCCCCGTAAAACTCGCAGTAGCCGATGGGCGAGGGCGGCTGGTCCCAGTCCCTGACGGCAATGACAGGCCGGCCCATATAGGTGTATTCCCCGTCGTATACGTCATTGGACCTGTCGCCGTTACAGAAGCGGTCGACGAAGATCTGGTACATGACCGCTCCGACCGCCCAGGCCGGCAGATGAAAGCCGGGCACGACATGCCAGTAGTCCGCCCGGCGGATGGTATTGCGGATCCCGCGGCGGGTATAGCGGTAGCGCCGGCCGCCCGCGATCACTTCAAAATAATAGCGGAGGGGGCTCTTTGTGATCTCAAATCGCACGCTGTAATAATCAAAGCTCTCGTCTGATTCCGACAGATGCATCCTGAGATGGGCGCCCTCGACCACGGCAAAGCAGACCTCTGCCTGGTCCCTGCCGGTCCGCAGACGGAGTGTCACATGATCGTGGAGGTCCGGTTCCGCCGGAATGAGATAATCCTCTGTCGTATCGCTGAACAGGGCCTTCAGATCGGGCCTGTTCCCACTTTCCTGGTTATTCATACCCGTGCTCATAACCTCCTGTTTTTAAAGAAACGTCCGCGGGGACCGCGCCCGGCGGATGCGGCTGCAGCCTGCCCTCCCCGCATTTCGAGACATGACCCTTCCCCGCCCAGCGCCGGGTATATTTTGACAGGAGCGACGGGATCCCGGGGATCTGTCGCTCCTGTCTCTCAAAGTCTTTCGTGTTAAATGCGGGACCAGGGCCGGTCTTTTTCGTCACTGTCCATGCCTCCCCTCAGGAGGCGCGGCCCTGTAAGGCCCTTTACCCCATGGCCGGAGACGGTGTCTCAGGCGCGGCTTCCGTCACGGATCCGCGGTTTTTAAAAAGCTGGTCGAACTCTTCGCCGGTGATCTTTTCCTTTTCTATGAGCAGATCGGCGCAGCGGAAGAGGACATCCTGATTGTCGGAGATGATCTTTCTGGCCTTCTTGTAGCAGTCATCGATGATGGAGCGGACCTCCTTGTCGATCTCTCCGGCCATATATTCGCTGTTGCGCTTCTCGTGGCCGATATCGTAACCCAGGAAAACGTCCTCGCCGCCCTGTTCATAGTTGATGGTGCCGATGGCCGCGGACATGCCGTAGCGGGTGACCATCTGTCTGGCGATGCCGGTCGCCTGTTTGATATCCTGGGATGCTCCGGTCGTGATATCGTCCAGGACCAGTTCCTCGGCGATGCGGCCGCCCAGGCTGACCATGATCTCCTGCAGCATGCGGCCCCTGGTGTAGTACATCTGGTCGCGGTCCGGCAGGGGCATGGTATAGCCGCCGGCCCCGTTGCCGGTGGGGATGACGGAGATCGTGTAGACATCGCCGACATCCGGCAGCTCATGGAAAAGGATGGCGTGGCCTGTCTCGTGGAAGGCCGTGATGCGCTTCTCCTTTTCCGAGATGACATGGCTCTTCTTTTCCGTACCGATCCCGATCTTGATGAAGGCATCCTTGATATCGGCTTGGGTCAGGTAGGGCCGGCCGGCCTTGGCCGCGGCGATCGCAGCCTCATTGAGCAGGTTTTCCAGGTCCGCGCCGGAGAAGCCGGCGGTCGTGCGGGCGATCTCCGCCAGGTCGACATCGTCTCCCAGGGGCTTGTTGGCCGCATGGACCTTGAGGATCTCCTCGCGCCCCTTGATGTCGGGGCGGCCGACCGAGACCTTGCGGTCGAAGCGGCCGGGGCGGAGGATGGCGGGATCCAGGACGTCGACCCGGTTGGTCGCGGCCATCACGATGATCCCTTCGTTGACACCGAAGCCGTCCATCTCTACCAGGAGCTGGTTGAGGGTCTGCTCGCGCTCATCGTGGGAGCCGCCCAGGCCCGTGCCCCTGCGCCTGGCCACGGCGTCGATCTCGTCGATAAAGACGATGCAGGGAGAATTCTTTTTGGCTTCCTCAAACATGTCGCGGACGCGGGAGGCGCCTACGCCGACAAACATTTCGACAAAGTCCGAGCCCGAGATGCTGAAAAAGGGCACCTTGGCCTCTCCGGCGACCGCTCTGGCCAGCAGGGTCTTGCCGGTGCCGGGCGCGCCCTCCAGCAGGACCCCCTTGGGGATGCGGGCGCCGACCTTGGTATATTTGGCCGGGTTTCTCAGAAAGTCGATGATCTCCTCCAGGTCGGCTTTTTCCTCATCCAGGCCGGCCACATCCTTGAAGGTGACGTTCTCCCCCGTGGAGAGCCTGGCCTTGCTCTTGCCGAAGTTCATCATGCGGTTGTTGCCGCCGCCCATGCCCTGGCCTGTCATCATATAGAAGAAGAAAAAGCAGATGCCCATGACCAGCAGCATGGGCAGGATGCTGGTCATGAAGGTGCTCTCGGACGGGACGTCGTGGACAACGGTGACGACGCTGTGCTGGCGGGCCATGTCCTCGATCTCGGCGATCACCGTCGCGTAGAGGATGTCCTTGTTCCCCTCCTTGAACGTGACCGTGGCATAGCCGGTCGCGTTATCCTTGTTGGGGCTGATCTCCACCCTGGAGATCCGGTCCTCCTTCAGGTCCTCCTCAAACTTTTCCTTCGTGTAGGCCGTGTCGCCGGAAGAAAAAGAGCCTCTCAGAAAAGGAGAGAAAAATAAAAATAATACTACTGCCATGATCACCAGGCCGAAATAGCTGCCGGTGCCTCTTGTCGGTTTCTTTTCCAAAGCTGTCTCCCAACCTGCATTTACCAGGTGCAGGGCCTGTACTGCGCTGCGTGGCCCGCCTGCGCGGGTCATTCCTCAGGAACTGCCGTTTCAGTGCCAGTCACCACGGAATTCGATGCATTTTCGCGTCAATGCGGAGCATTGTTGTTTTCAAGGCACAAATCCGGGTGGAACGGCGCGGTCCGCGGGCAGTCCATGTTACTGTTCACGCCCCCTCGAAGGGCGTGAACATGTAACGTTGCGTTTGGCGATTCCAATACGCTGCGCGCGCCAAACGCCGTTAAACTC
>DGUF01000278.1:6231-13366 GCA_002394525.1 Lachnospiraceae bacterium UBA4317
TTAAACTCGGGTTTTGCGCAAAGAGCGTGCGCAAAACACCTCGCGTTTCAGGCGGGTCTGAACTGTAACCGTTTTCTCACTTTTGACCGGTTTCGGTGATGACACCGATGTAAGGAAGGTTCCGGTATTTCTGGTCATAATCCATTCCCCAGCCGACCACAAACTTGTCCTCGACGACAAATCCGGTGTAGTCCACATGGATGTCGATGTCCTTTGCCCGCCTGGAGGGCTTGTCCAGCAGGGTGCAGAGGCGGACCGAGGCCGCGCCGCGCTGCTGGAAGAGCTCATAGAGGAAGCTCAGGGTCCTGCCGGAATCGATGATGTCCTCGACGATGATAACATTGTGACCGGCTACGGGATCCTCCAGGTCCTTGATGATGCGGACGATGCCGCTCGAGGTCATGCCGCTGCCGTAGCTGGAGACGGACATGAAGTCAAAGGTGACCGGCAGATCGATGCGCTTGGCGAGCTCGCACATAAAAAACACCGCCCCCCTGAGGACACAGACCAGATGGACCTCCTTGCCGGCGTAGTCCCTGGTGATCTGCTCCCCGAGTTCACGGATCCTCGCGTCCACCTCTTCTTCAGTGATCATTTTTTCTATTTTATCTGACATTCTTCCCTCCCGTGTCAAAAGCCGACTTTCCTGTCCGCGACGCCGATCTCCAGGATCCTTTTTGTCTCTTCACTGACTCTGAACCGGTCCCCCATGCGCAGCCCCGGGACCCAGAGGGCCTCGCTGCCGCAGAAGGGAAGCACGATCAGATCGCGGATCCGGGCCGGGATCCTGCCGTCCAGCATGATCCTGGCCAGCTTCTTGCTGACCGGCCGCCCTTCCGGATCTCCGGCGGCCAGGGTCATCCTGTCTCCCGGCTGTCTGGTCCGGAAAACAGGAAACATTCCTATTTTATCATAGTCAAACCATTTCGTATACTGATTTCGGGGAATTGCGGCGGAATCGCCGTCGTAGTCAAAAATCCGCCACCGGTATTCCTCCGCGGAAAAAGGGTAGGCGAAGCCGTTTTCCGCAAGGCCCCTCGCCACCGGATCCTCCCGGTCCTTCTGATAAAAAAACACCATGCCCCCGGTCCTGGTCACGGTCAACCCGCCGGGCATGGCCAGTGACCCGTCCCCGTCCCCCGCGCAGAGCTGCCGCACAGCCTCCACGTGGACCGAGGAAAGATCCCGCCTGCTGCCGGCGGCCGCGGCCAGGCAGGCGTAGAGGATCCTCCCCTGCAGGAAGGGATCCTCCCCGGCCAGGGCCCGGAGGCTGAGGGCGTCCGGGCTGTCCTCTTTGACATAGCAGCGGCGGGCCGCCTCCTCAGTGGCGGACTCCAGAAAGCGCTCCGCCTGCGCACAGGTGTCCGCAAAGCGGGCGATGCTCTCCGCGGCGGCGGCATTCACCCCCTCCTCCAGGCGGGGAAAGATCTCCCTCCGCAGAAAATTTCTGGTGTAGGCCGTGTCCTCATTGGTCTCGTCTTCTCTCCAGGACAGGCCCCGACCGGTCAGATAGCGCTCGATCTCCTCCCGGCTCTCCTCCAGGAGGGGGCGGATGATGGATCCGCTGACGGGCAGCATGCCCCGGGCCCCGCGCAGGTCCGTCCCCCTGCAGAGGTGGAAGAGGACGGTCTCCGCCTGGTCCTCCCTGTGATGGGCCACGGCGATCCGGCAGGCCCTCCCCCGCTGCTCCTCCAGGGCGGCCCGGGCCTCCTCAAAGGCCTGGTAGCGGAGCCTGCGCCCCGCCTCCTCCACACCGGTCCCCTCCTTGCGGGCGGCCGCCGCTGCGTCCACCCGGACGCATGTGCAGGGCACATTTTCCTTCCCGCACAGGTCCCGCACAAAGGCGAGGTCCGCGTCGGCGGACTCCCGCAGTCCGTGATGGACATGGACGACCTGGAGGTAAAAGTCCATCTCCCGGGAGAGCTGCAGGAGCACATGGAAGAGGCAGAGGGAATCCGCCCCGCCCGAGACTCCGGCGACGACGGTCTCCCCCGGCTCCAGCATCTGATGGTTTATAATACAGGCCTTTACCCTCTGGCAGAGATCCTTCATGCGCCCCTCCTGTCATGACCATCCTTTTATAGTCAAGAAGCCATGCCGGCAGTCAACATCACCGGCATGGCTCTCTATTTATCACTGCTTTCAGATCACTTATCCTCTTTAAAGACAGTTTCCCCCTCATAGATCAGCCCCAGCTTTTCCCGGGCGATCTCCTCGATGTAGGCGTCCGTCTTTGTGTAGCGGCGGTATTCCTCTATGTCCTCCGCTCTCTCCTCCTCGGCCCTGATCTCCTGGCGCAGAGTCTGGATCCTGGATTCATTTTCCCTCAGGCGCCTGACCAGGGAGACTCCGTTGATGCCCACTACGATCATCAGGAGGACAACGACCAGAACGGCCATGAACATGCTCATCCGGTTCTGCTCTGTTCCCTGCTGCAGGATCCCCCTGCCGGAGGATCTCCCGCCGGCCCGGTTCTTCCCTGCGGTTTTCTTATTGACGCGGGTCCTTGCGGAGGTCCGGTTTCTGCCGTCAGAGACAGCTGCCTTCCCGGACACACGACTCCTGCTGCCGGAGGTCCGATTCCTGCCGTCAGAGACAGCTGCCTTCCCGGACACACGACTCCTGCTGCCGGAAGCTGCGCTGCTGCCGGAGGCTGCAGTGATGCCGGAGGCTGCAGTGATGCCGGAAGCTGCAGTGATGCCGGAAGCTGCAGTTTTTCTGTTTTCTGTCCGCGAGCGCGTCTCCCTCCGGTCTGCCGTTTTCGTCCCGGAAGAGCCGGTGCTCCTGACCCTTCTGCTGGATGTATTCATCTGATGTTTCCCCTGTTCAGGCCGACGCATTCCGTCGGTCCTGTTCTCCCGCCAGCCCGTTTCCGGTCTTTCGGGGACCTGCCGGCCTATCCTGCCCTCCGGCCTGATAATTCCGCTCACGTGTGCTCTTTTCTGCAGGCCGGTCCCCCCGGGGCGGTCAAAGCCCCCGGTCAGTCCCGGTTTTTTTTCAGCAGTAGCGGAAGAGGTCCTGGACCTCCTCCTTGCGGACATTTTCGCGGACGGCCAGTACCTCCGCCTTTGTCTCCCGGTCTCCGAAGGAGATCCCGATGATATCCCCGGGCTTCACCTCCGCGCTGGCTCTGGCTACCTTTCCGTTCAGAGTCACTCTTCCGTTGTCACAGGCCTCGTTGGCAACCGTTCTGCGCTTGATCAGCCTGGTGACCTTCAGATATTTATCCAGCCGCATCCTGTCTTTTCCCTTCTCTGTTCAAAACCCGCGGGCACGTCCCGCGTCCCGCGCGCGAAAATGCCCGCCCGGGCATTATCCTCCGCATTGAGAATAAAGCCCGCAGCCTTGCGGCCGCGGGCACATATAGGCACTGCATCTATTGATCTTCTGCAGGTCCTGCTTCACCGATCCAGAATTCCGGATGCTCAGCCGTTCACGGCATCCTTGAAGGCCTTGCCGGCCTTGAATCTGGGAGACTTGGAAGCAGCGATCTGGATGGACTCGCCGGTCTGGGGATTTCTGCCCTCTCTCGCGGCGCGCTCTCCGATATCAAATGTGCCGAAACCGACCAGCTGGACCTTGTCGCCTTCCTTGAGGGCTTCGATCACGGTCTCGATGAAAGCCTTGTAGGCCTTCTCGGTCTCTTTCATGCTGCCGAGTCCGGCTTTCTCATGCATCTTCTCAACAAACTGTCCCTTATTCATGTTCTCTCCTTTAATCCTTACCTGCCTTCAGGTTCCGTTAATGTGCGGCCGCCGTCCAATAATATAATTATACGCGGCAATTACTGTGTCCAAATCTGTCCCGCCGCTCATTGCTTTCAGATGCTGAGCAGTAGCAGGAAGGTACCTTTAATTGTACTTGTACATCGCTGTCTTTGTCAACACAGTATCACCGGTCGCATTCCCTGATACCTGCAAATCGTTACTGTACACGCCCCCTCGAAGGGCGTGAGCAGCGTGGGCATGTAACGCTTTGCCCCTCGAAGGGCATGAGCCTGTCCCCTGCACCACTGTCATGATCTGACATATCTGTGCAGCAGGTATTCCCTGTTGTTGTGACCGGGGGTATCGACGACATCCATCAGCATTTCATGAAGGATCCGCCCGATGTCCCGGCCTTCCCTGACCCCCGCCGCGATCAGGTCGTCTCCGCTGACTGCCAGGTCTTTGAGAGACAGGCAGTCCCCCCTGTCCAGGATCCGCCTGTAGAGTCTGCGGACCTCTTCCAGATAGGCAGTCTTCTGGCCGCGCTGGTAGGTGCTCTGGGCCATTATATCCGCTTCCTTGACCTCGAGATAGAGGGGAAAGAGGTCTTCGCCGACCTCGATCACGGCCTTGCGGATCGCCGGCTCCGTGAGACGGAAGGTCCGGTCGTGGAAGCTGGTCAGCCTGACGACGCTCCTGCGGGTGAAGTTGTCCGATTTGAGCCGCCGCAGGACCCGGTCAGCTATTTTGGCGCTGACATCAGGATGTCTGTAAAAATGGTCGACCCCCTGGTCGTCCGTGGTCCTGCAGTCCGGTTTTCCGAAATCATGCAGGAGCATGGTCAGGCGGAGGATCCGGTCCGGGCGCACGTTCATGACCGCGCGGATCGTGTGCTCGCCGACATTGTAACAGTGGTGGGGGTTGTTCTGGGGCGTCCGCATGCAGCGGTCGAATTCGGGCAGGATGACCGCTGTGATCCCGCAGGCATAGGCGGTCATGAGCTTGTCCGGATGGGGGGAGACCAGAGTCTTCTCCAGCTCGGCCACGATCCTTTCCGCGCTGATCCTGGCCAGCGTGGGGGCCAGGTCCTTCATGGCCCGCAGGGTCTCCTCCTCGATCTCATAGCCCAGCTGGGCGGAAAAGCGGACGGCCCGCAGGATGCGGAGGGCATCCTCTCCGAACCGCTTTTCGGGGTCTCCCACAGCCCGGATCAGGCCTTTTTCCAGGTCCTCTGCCCCGCCGAAAAAGTCCTGCAGGCCCGCTCGGGCGCTGTAGGCCATGGCGTTGATCGTGAAGTCCCGGCGCCGGAGGTCCTCCTCGAGGCTGGTCGTGAAGGTGACGCCTGAGGGGTGCCTGCCGTCCAGGTAGGCCCCGTCGATCCGGTAGGTTGTGACCTCGTAGGCCTCTCTGCCCGCGAGGATGGTGACCGTCCCGTGCTTTAACCCGGTGTCTATGGTCCTGGGAAAAAGCTTTTTGACCTCCTGCGGAAGGGCCGAGGTCGTGATGTCCCAGTCGTGGGGGTCTCTGCCAAGAAGGCTGTCCCGGACACAGCCGCCCACCACGAAGGCCTCATAGCCGTGGTCTTCCAGGACGCGCAGGATCCTGTCCGCCCCGTCCGGGATCTTTATCTCTTTCATCTTTTTCAATCGGTTCCACCTCCTGTCCAAAGAAGTCACGCAGGGCGCGTACCGACCGAAAAAGGACCGGCGGTCTTATTAATAGGACCTGCCCCAGTAGACCATCTTTTTGGCGGGTTTTCCACAGCAGACGCAGGTCGCCGCGAGCTCCTCCTGCTCGAAGGGCATGCAGCGGCTGGTCACGCCGTATTTTTCCTTGATCTCTTCCTCGCAGGCGAGCTCGCCGCACCACATGGCCTTGACGAAGCCGCTCTTTTCCGCAAAGGTCTTCTCGAACTCTTCGCGGGTGACTGCGGTGTAGGTATGGTCCTCCAGGTGCTTCTTTGCCCGGTCATACATATCCTGCTGGATCTGAGGGAGCAGGTCTCCGATCCTGGCGGCAAGATTCTCGAGGGCGCACTCCTCCTTGACTCCGTTGTCCCTGCGGGCGATGATGCACTTGCCGTTCTCGATGTCGCGGGGGCCGATCTCGACGCGGAGCGGAATACCGCGCATCTCCTGGTCGGCAAACTTGAAGCCGGGGCTCTTGTCGCTGTCGTCGACCTTGACGCGGAAATTGCTCAGGGTCTCCCTGAGCTCATAGGCCTTGTCCAGGACGCCGGCCTTGCGCTGCTGGATGGGGACGATCATAACCTGGGTGGGCGCGATGCGGGGAGGCAGGACCAGACCGGAGTTGTCGCCGTGCACCATGATCAGGGCGCCGATGATGCGGGTGGACAGGCCCCAGGAGGTCTGGAAGGCGTGCTTCTGCTTGTTGTCCTTGTCCGTGAAGAGGATGCCGTAGGCCCTGGCGAAATCATCGCCGAAGTCGTGGCTGGTGCCGGACTGGAGGGCTCTGCCGTCGTGCATCAGGGCCTCGATCGTGTAGGTCGCGACCGCGCCGGCAAATTTCTCCTTGTCGGTCTTTCTGCCCTTGATGGTGGGGATGGCCAGGTCCTCGGCGCAGAAGTCCGCGTAGACATTGAGCATCTGCTGGGTCCTCGCCTCGGCCTCCTCGGCGGTGGCGTGCACAGTGTGTCCCTCCTGCCACATGAATTCTCTGGAGCGGAGGAAGGGACGGGTCTCCTTTTCCCAGCGGACGACACTGCACCACTGGTTGTAGATCTTGGGAAGGTCGCGGTAGGACTGGATCTCTCCCCTGTAGAAATCACTGAAGAGGGACTCGGAGGTGGGACGGACACAGACGCGCTCGTCGAGCTCCTCGGAGCCGCCGTGGGTGACCCAGGCGACCTCGGGGGCAAAGCCCTCGACCAGATCGCTCTCCTTGCTCAGGAGCCGCTCCGGGATCAGCATGGGAAGGTAGACGTTTTCAACGCCGACTGCCTTGAAACGGGCGTCCAGGTGCTTCTGGACCGCCTCCCAGATCGCGTAGCCCGCGGGCTTATAGACCATAAAGCCCTTGATATTGGAATAGGCGATCAGGCCTGCCTTGATACAGACATCTGTATACCATTGTGTAAAGTCCTCGTCCATCGCCGTGATCTCGGCGACCAGTTTTTTCTGTTCTGCCACTTTTTTTCCTCCCTGACAGGCCCGGGGTCCTCCGCCGGCGCGCCGCCTTCGTCATATTTCGCCGGTACAGCCCCACAGGGGCCCCGGTAAAACGGGTTCAGGCCTTGACACCAGACATGTGGACCGGAGGCCGCAGGGGCCCCCGGTTCACCAATAGCCTGCTTTATTCGTGTTTATCTGTAACTGCTCAGCATCTGCTGAATATATTTAACCTGTGTATGGTTTGTTTCTATTCACAGCCAGTAAATTCGAGGCGTTTTTGCATGGCTTTATCATGCA
>DGUF01000278.1:13484-24759 GCA_002394525.1 Lachnospiraceae bacterium UBA4317
TTCGCATGTTACTATCACAGTTCCGAAGGGACTGTGATAGTAACTATGGTTTCTCAATAATGGTCCGCGATGCCCTGCTGCTTCTCGCCCAGGCCCAGCCTGTTGATGCCGGAGAAGACGGCGCGGATGGAGGCGCGGGTGATGTTGGAGCTCACGCCGACGCCGTAGGTGACTCTGCCGGTCTCGCCGTCCAGCAGGTGGATGTAGGCGGCCGCCTGGGAGTCAGAGCCGGACTGGAGAGCGTGCTCCTCGTAGTCCAGGATGCGCAGGTTGTAGCCAAATTTCTCGCGGAAGCCTCTCTGGAGGGCGTCCAGAGGGCCGTTGCCGGAGGCCTCGAAGAACTCGGGTATGCCGTGGTTGGAATAGTCGACGCGGATCCTTGTGTCGAAGGGGGTCTTGACGTCGTCGCTCAGATCGGAGACCTGTGCCTTCTTGAAATGCAGGGGCTCGTTCTTGTAGAGGTATTCCTGACGGAAGGCCTCCATGATCTTCTCCGGCGGGACCTCGCCGACCTTCTCGGAAATGTCCTGGACGACCTTGGCGAATTCGCCGTGCATGCCCTTGGGGAGCTTGAAGCCGTAGTAGGTGCTCATGATGAAAGCTACGCCGCCCTTGCCGGACTGGGAGTTCACGCGGATGATGGGCTCGTAGACCCTGCCGATGTCGGAGGGGTCGATGGGGAGATAGGGGACGTCCCAGATCTCGGACTTGCGCTCCTTCATGGCCGCGATGCCCTTGTTGATGGCATCCTGGTGGGAGCCGGAGAAGGCCGTGAAGACCAGCTTGCCGGCGTAGGGGTGGCGCTCGTCGACGCTCATCTTGTTGCAGCGCTCATAGACGTCGATGATCTCGTTGATGTCCTCGATATCCAGCTCGGGGTTGATGCCCTGGGTAAACATGTTATAGGCGATGTTGAGCAGGTCCACGTTGCCGGTGCGCTCGCCGTTGCCCAAAAGGGTCCCCTCGATTCGCTGGGCGCCTGCCAGGAGGGCCAGCTCCGCAGCGGCGACGCCGCAGCCGCGGTCATTGTGAGGGTGGACGCTGAGGATAATGCTGTCGCGGTTTTTGAAGTGCCTGCTCATCCACTCGATCTGGTCGGCGTAGACATTGGGCGTGTTCATCTCCACCGTCGAAGGAAGGTTGAAGATCATGGGCTTTTCCTTCGTGGGCTGCCAGATGTCCTGGACGGCGGTGCAGATCTCGAGGGCGAAGTCCAGCTCGGTTCCCGTGAAGCTCTCGGGGGAATACTCCAGGACCAGGTTGCCGTCGAAGTTCTTTGCCCCCTCCTTGACCCAGCGGGTTCCGTTCTGGGCGATCTCGATGATGCCCTGGCGGTCCATATTGAAGACCACGTCCCGCTGCAGGGTCGAGGTGGAATTATAAATGTGGAAAATAACGTTCTTGATCCCCTTGATGGCCTCGAAAGTCCTGTCGATCTGCTCCTTTCTGCACTGGGAGAGGACCTGGACATAGACGTCATCCGGGATCATATCATTGTCGACCAGGGCGCGGAGGAAATCATACTCGATCTGGCTGGCCGCGGGGAAACCGATCTCGATCTCCTTGAAGCCGAGCTTGAGCAGGAGTCTGAACATCTCCATCTTTTCACTGACGACCATGGGATCGATCAGGGCCTGGTTGCCGTCGCGCAGGTCAACGCTGCACCATACGGGAGCCTTCTCGATCTCCTTGTCAGGCCACTGTCTCTCCGGATAACTTACCACAGGGTTCTTTGTGTACTTTTTGTAATTCAGCATTGTCTTATTACTCCATTTCCATAAATGCTGCTGTCCGGCGTTACGAATTTCCTTCCTCTGCTGTCTCCTCTTCAGCTGCCGTCACGCCGGTATCTGTCTCCGCCGTTCCGGAGGATTCTCCGGAATCGACTTCTTCTATGCGCACAAACACAGTCACTGTGTCCGCGCTGCTGTCCGCCAGGAAGATTCCCTCGGGCAGATATTTGCTGATCTTCAGCGATTTGTGAATATTTGTGGTGAGCGGTTCGGACGCTATGTCTTCCGCCGGGATCTCCACCTGTTCAAAATCCTGCAGGATCCCCGCCGCGCCGGCCACTGTCACGGAGCCCGGCTCAGCCGCCGGTTCCGATTCCAGGTTGTAGCCGTACGCGATCGGCACCCCCGAACCGCAGGTGACCGGGACTTCCTTCGTCTGATAGATCGTCGCGACCACCTTTACAGAAGAGATATTGAGATGGAGTTTCTGGGTCTCCCTCTCTTCTGAAGAAATGACATTGCCGTCTTCGTCGTACAGAACGATTTCCGGATAGGAATTGATGCTCCTCTCCGCGCCGGAGATATCCACGGACGCGACGGCCCTGCCCACGTTGTTGACGTAGGACTGGGGCCCCGAGACGATCACCTGGTTCTGTTCGGAAGCTGCTTCATACAGGATATAGCCGCCTGCCGGGCTTCCCTCCGTCTCCACCTCGAGCGGGAGCGACTTTGTAGCCTTGGGCTCCACCCTGAGCTGGACATGGGAGATGCTGCCTGACATGCGCTCGACGCTGCCGCTGTATTTGTCTGTCGTCAGGACGATCCGGATGGACCCGTCCTGCTCCATATCCCGGCAGTCCGCCGTTGCGATGATATTTTTGGACTCCAGCTTGTCGATGACCGACCGCTTGGCCTGCAGGGTGACGACGGGGATCTCGTCCGTATTGTCCAGGACCGTATACATGTCCCCCTGATTTTCGATCACCTCTCCGTGCAGGATATCCACACTGACATTGTTGACGGTCATGCGGATGGCCGGATCGCTGAAATAATTGGTTATATACCAGAGCGCCATGGCCAGAATGACCGAGACGACCTTGAGCCAGATGTTGGGGTCCAGGTCTTTGATACGCTTAATCATGCGCGTCGACCTCCTTTCCCTTATCATCCTTTGCCGAAGGGCCGGTCTTCCCTTCCTTTTCGCTTCCGCCTTCCGCCTCAGGTCCGGCGGCTGAGGTCCGGGTCCTGCGCAGAGCGCTGGCGCTCTTTCCGATCTTGCTGATCGTGTCTCCCAGGACCGTGCGGCTGGCGTTCTTTGCCTCCTCCTCGGAGAGCTTGTTCTGCAGCCGGGTCAGAGCCCCTCTGAGCTCCTCCGGCGTCACGTTGCTCCAGAGCCTGCCCTTGTAGGCATAGCTCAGATGGCCGGTCTCCTCCGACACGATCAGGGTCAGGGCATCCGTCTCCTCGGAAATCCCGACGCCCGCCCGGTGCCTGGTCCCCAGATTCTTGTCCAGTCTGGAGGAAGACAGGGGCAGGTAGGAGGTCGCGGAGACGACCCTGTTGCCGCGGATAATGACCGCGCCGTCATGGAGGGGCGTATTTTTCTCAAAAATATTGATCAACAGCTGACTCGATACGATGCCGTCGATCTCGATTCCCGACCTCTCATACTCCAGCAGCGGCGTGGTCACCTCGATCACGATCAGGGCACCGGTCTTGACCCGGCCCATCTCCGTGCAGGCTCTCACCAGCTCATTGATGGTCCGGTCGGAAAAACGGCCCTCCTCTGTCTTGGAGGGCTCCATTTTGAACAGAGAGCTCAGAAAATTTCTGCGGCCCAGTTCCTCCATGGCATGGCGGAGCTCAGGCTGCAGGATGATGACGAGCGCTGTGACCGCGATCCCTGCGACATTCTGGAAGATCCACAGGATCGTGGTCATGTTAAAGACAGCTGCTGCCAGGGCGATCGCTCCGACTACGGCGATTCCCTTCATCAGCTGCCAGGCGCGCGTATTCTTGACCCAAAGCAGGATATGATATGCCAGATAGGAAATGATCAGGACTTCAACGACATCCGTCCATCTCACATCGGGTATACGAAGCTGGGAAATATAATAATAAAAAAAGTCTACCCCGGGAAAATTCAATGGTTAATCTTCCTCTCCGTTCTTCCGGATGGCTGTTCTTTCTGTCTGTTCATTGATATTGGTGACAGACATCGAAGGGATCGGAACCATGACCTTTGGAACCGCTTTTACATAATAATAGTAGTCTTCATCCTCAAACTGCGTACTTTCAATGCGCAGATAATCGACATTGAAGGCAAAGAACCGGAAGACCTGCGCCAGCAGGAAGGAGATCACGATCCCCGCGAAGACCCTGCCCAGGTCTATGTTGGTATCGAAGCGCATATCACCGATCAGGAGGATCAGGAGCTCCAGCACGCAGCCCACGGTGATCGCCGCTGTCCAGGCATTGGCCATGACCAGGTGGCGGATAAAGCAGACGACCACTGCCGTGACGGCCAGCGCGGCGGCCAGGATGATCAGTCCCCTGTCCCCCATCATGCCGTCGATCAGACCGCGGAAGTTGCTGATCAGGCGCTCTCCCGTGAGGGCGGCGCCGGCAGCCGTGCTGCCCATGGCCGGCAGACTCTCCTCCACCAGCAGGACATACCTTGTAAAAATAAGCCCGAACACGACCGGTACCGCAGTCCCGGGGCCAAAGAGGAGGCCCGCGAAAACCGGCACCGCATAGTGCAGGTTTAAGGCATAGGCGATCGGCATGATCAGCAGCACCATGGTGTCGGGAGGTGAAAACCGGAAATATACGAGCAGGCAGAGCAGAAGCAGTGCCGCGCAAAGAGCTGTCGCCTCCAGCGACAGCCTGTACAGGTCCCAGACCATTACCAGGCTGATGACGGCCGCCGCGAAGCCGGGCGGCAGCATGGAGCAGACCAGGGCGATGATCACGTTGAGAAGGGTGCTCTCAAGCGCGCCGCCGGCAGGTCCGTGCACGCCCAGGTGGGCGCGGAGCAGGAGGAGCAGGGCCAGGGAGACCGCGAACCGGAAAACCGGGACCAGCAGATACTCCTGCTTTTTATAAAACAATATTAATCTCTCTCTCAATTGGTAGATTCCAGCAGTCCCGTTCATTCCGCCTCCGTCGCTGAAAATTCTTCATCGCGGGATTGTACCCACGATAAAGCGAGTTTCCTTTTTTGCGCGCGTATCCCACGACTGAAGTCAAGGGTATTGCGCGATGAAGAATAGATGTCCGTCCCGCGGGACCGGGATCATCTGTATTCACTGTCACTGATCTCCAGCAGCCTGTCCAGATCCTGCTCATACAGCATCCGCCGCCTGGCATAAGCCGCGCTGCGGGCCTGATAGATCAGGAAGGTCGCGATCATGTATACGGCCATGAAGGCTGCATAGCTCATCACACCGAGACGCAGGATCGGATCCAAAGCATTCTCGTAGACCGAAAAAAAGATCTGTTCAAAGAAATAGCCGCAGTAAATAGCCGCACAGATCCCCCAGGCCAGGGTCCCCGTGAAAAAGGAAAAGACCATGGCTCCAAAGACATAGTCGCCCCGGAAGTATTTCGCGGTCCTCTCATCGCTGATGCCCCGTCCTTCCTCGTAGACCGTGACGCGGGTCATCACGCGGATTTTTTCCTCATTCAGCATGTTCTGCTCCTGCTCTCCTTCCGCCTTCGGCTGCCGTTTATCCGTCTGAACTGTCCTCTCCGATCGCCAGTGTCATGAAAAAGACATGCCCGGCTCCGCGCCTGTACAGGGCGTCCGCGCAGGCATCCACTGTCGATCCTGTTGTATAAATATCATCAATGAGCATAATCGTTTTTAATTCTACATCATTTCCAAATGCCTGAAAAGCCTTTTTCAAATTATTTTGGCGTTCCGCGGGGGCCATGTTTTTCATGGGAAGGGTGTCGGACACGCGGCCCAGAGCATGGTCCAGGACCGGTATTTTCGTGCGCGCGGAGACCTCCCGGGCCAGGACCAGGGCCTGGTTGTAGCCCCGCTTTTTGAGGCGCCGGGCGGAGAGAGGGACGGGAACCAGAAAATCCGGCCGCGGGATCCCGGGGCGGGGATACCCGCCCCCTGTCCGGAGATCCTCAGGGTCCGGCAGGCCGGGATCCTGTCCGGTCCAGGCCCTGCCCGTGAATTCCTCTAACTTCTGCGCCATGCAGCTGCCGTAAAAGGCTCCGTACTCCTGCCTGCCCCCGTATTTGAAGCGGAAGAGGCCGCCCGCGGCGCTGTGGTAGGTAAAGACAGCGCAGCCCCGCTCATAAATGTGACGCAGGGACAGGCAGTCCCCGCAGAAATGCCGGTCCGGGGACCGGAGGGGCTTGCCGCAGCGCCGGCAGACCGGTTCCTCCACCCTCTCCAGCATCTGCTCGCACTCCGGGCAGATCAGGGCCCCGGCGGGCCGCACAGGGCGGTCGCAGACCGGGCACCGCCTCGGGAAGACCAGGTCGCGGGAGACCGAAAGGGGCGCCGCGAGCATTTTCCGGATCCGCGATTCCTCGCGGAGGGTCTCTTTTCCATCCTTCATCTGCAGACTCCTGATGTCATAATGTAAGGCCTGCGCGCGAGTCCTGGGTCCTGCGCAGGTCTCTTTCCCCGGACCGGGCCGGAGGAGGGGTCAGGTCAGCTGGTCCCCGATGCTGCACATACGCAAAAACGGAATCAGGCCAGCCGGCCCGGATGCTGCACATACGCAAAAGCGGAATCAGGCCAGCTGGTCCCGGATGCGGTCCCGCAGGCCCGTCCAGCGCCTGGTGCGGCTGGTGTTGGCGATCATGCGCTCCACGCCGGACCGGCTGCCCAGGATCACGACGCAGTTTCTGGCCCTGGTGACCGCGGTGTAGAGGAGGTTCCGGTTGAAAAGCCCCGAGGGCCCCGTGATGACCGGCAGGATCACCGCCGGATACTCCGATCCCTGGGACTTGTGCACCGTGATCGCATAGGCCAGGTCCAAGTCCTCCAGCTCGGAAAAGGGATATTCCACGGTCCTGGACTCATCAAAGACCACCGTCATGGTCTCGCTCTGGGGATCGATCTCCAGGATCCGGCCGAAATCCCCGTTAAAGATCCCGGTCCCCCGGTCGACAGGCATGCCGAAATTGCCCCGGATCTCCCATTCGATCGCGTAGTTGTTGCGGGTCTGCATGACCTTGTCCCCCTCGCGGAAGACCGTCTCATGGCTGGTGTGCTCCCTTTTGCCCTCCGCGGGCGGATTGAGCACGCTCTGCAGGACCTCATTGAGCCGCATGACTCCCAGGCTCCCCCTCCTCATGGGGGTCAGAACCTGGATCTCCCCGGCCCTGCAGCCCACATACCCGGGCAGCATCTCCCGGATCAGCTGGACCATGTGCTTGTAGATCACCGGCACCTGGTCGCGCTCCAGAAAGAAAAAGTCCCTGCTCCGGTTGTCCATGGAGAGCGAGGCCCCCTCCAGGATCCGGTGGGCGTTCATGACGATATCGCTCTCACTGGCCTGGCGGAAGACATGCTGCAGCATGATCGTCTGGAAGGCCTCCGATTCGATCAGGTCCTGGAGGACACAGCCCGGTCCGACGCTGGGCAGCTGGTTGACATCCCCTACCATGATGAGCCTGGCTCCGTCCGGCACGGCCCTGAGCAGGGCGTGGAAGAGGTTCATATCGACCATGGACATCTCGTCTATAATGACGACATCCGCCTCCAGGGGGTTATCCCTGTCCCTTTCAAAATAGGAGTAATTTTTGTCTCCGGACCGGGAACCCGCCTCCGGGCCGAACCAGCTGTCCGCCGGGTCCTTTCCCGGACCGCCGGAAAAGGCATCCGCGCCGGTCCCGTCTCCGACCGACCGGACCCCCAGCAGCCGGTGGATGGTCATGGCGGCATAGCCGGTCGCCTCCGACATCCGCCTGGCCGCCCTGCCCGTGGGCGCCGCCAGAAGGACCCGCAGGCCCTCTCCCATAAAAAAGCGGATGATGGTGTTGATGGTCGTCGTCTTTCCCGTTCCGGGTCCGCCGGAGATCAGGAGAATCGCGTTTTCCTCCGCCGCCAGGACCGCCTGCCGCTGCAGGGGATCCAGGGTGATCTTCTCTTCCTTTTCGAGAGCCCGGATCCTCTTTTCCGTCTTTTTCCGGGCCTCCGGTCCGTTTTTTCCTCCGCGGACCCTGGCGTCCAGATCCAAGAGCATTTTCGCGATCTCCTGCTCCCGCCGGAAGACGCCGGTCAGGTAGACCTCGGTCTCCTCCCGGCCCTCCCCGGAGGATCCGGGGAAGGGATCCGCGGGATAAGCCATGGACGGATCCGCGGAATAGGCCATGGAGGAATCCGGCTGCCCCGGGACTCCTGCATAGCCTGCGGACGGATCCGGCCGGCCCGGATACGCAGCATGGGCCCCGGAAGGATCAGGCTTTCCGGGATCTCCGGCACAGGTTCCGGACGGGTCCCCCCATCCCGGATTTGAGGCATAGGCCACAGACGGATTCGGCTGTCCCGGGTCCGCGGAAAAAGGGGGCTCTTTGAAGAGGATCCGGACCCTGCGGTCCACTGCCAGGTTTTCCAGCTGCAGCCGGATCTCTTCCTGAGGCAGATGCAGCATGGTCCCGGTCCTCTCCACCAGGAGAGGTCCCGGCAGAAAGCTGTGTCCCTCCCCGGAGGCCTGGGCCAGCACATAGAGCAGGCCGCTCCGGATCCGGTACTCGGAATCCGCCCGGATCCCGATCCTCTGGGCGATCTCGTCCGCCGTCGCGAAGCCGATCCCCCGGATATCCTCCGCCAGCCGGTAGGGATTGGTCTTCATGATCTCATAGAGCCCGGTCCCGTAGGTCTGCCAGATCTTCGCCGCATTGGCGCTCCCGATCCCGAACTGCTGCAGAAAGATCATGGCGTCGCGGAGGTCCTTTTTTTCCTCCATCTGGGCCCCGATCTCCCGGGCGATCCGCATGCTGATGCCCTTGACACGGGCCAGCTTCTCGGGTTCCTCCTCCATGACCCGGAGGGTGTCGTCCCCGAACATTTTGATGATCCTGGAGGCCAGAGCGGCCCCGATCCCCTTGATGCTGCCGGCCGCCAGATAGCGGTACATGGCCTCCGCGTTTTCCGGGGCCAGGGCCCGGTAGGACTGAACCTTGAGCTGGTCCCCGTAAACGGGATGGGTCGTATACTCTCCTCCCACAGCACAGCTCTCCCCCTCGCTGATGGAGACCGGATAGCCGACACAGGTCAGGACATCACCGACATCGGCCTCTTCCGCCTGACCGCCCGGCTCCGCCTGGGCGGCCCCGGTCAGGGTCACTTCGAAGACGGTATAGCCGTTTTCTTCGTTCCTATAGATGATATGAGACACAAAGCCTTTCAGTTCGGTCATAGAAGTCTCCTGAAAGAAGCTGAGAAGAGAGGCCGTCGGGCGGGGAGTCCGGGTGAGTCGTTGGGGACGTGAGTCACGTCCCTGCAGCTCCGTTTATTTTTTCAGCATCTTGTTGACGTAGTAGCCTGTGTAGGAGTCGTGGCGCTGCGCGATCTCCTCGGGTGTGCCGCAGGCGACGACGGTGCCGCCCCCGTCTCCGCCCTCGGGGCCCATGTCGATGATGTAGTCGGCGGTCTTGATAACGTCGAGGTTGTGCTCGATGACGACGGCTGTGTTGCCGCCCTCGACGAGTTCACGGAGGATCCTGGTCAGCTTGGCGACGTCGTCGAAGTGGAGGCCGGTGGTGGGCTCGTCCAGGATATAGATGGTCTTGCCGGTGCTCTTCCTGGACAACTCGGTGGCCAGCTTGATGCGCTGGGCTTCGCCGCCGGAGAGCTCCGTCGAGGGCTGGCCCAGCTTGACATAGCCCAGGCCCACGTCGTAGAGGGTCTGGATCTTGCGGCGGATGGTCGGGACATTTTCAAAGAAGGTCAGGGCCTCCTCGACGGTCATTTCCAGGACGTCGGAGATGTTTTTGCCCTTGTAGCGGACCTCCAGGGTCTCGCGGTTGTAGCGCCTGCCGTGGCAGACCTCGCAGGGGACGTAGACGTCGGGCAGGAAGTGCATCTCGATCTTGATGATGCCGTCGCCGGAGCAGGCCTCGCAGCGGCCGCCCTTGACGTTGAAGGAGAAGCGGCCCTTGGCGTAGCCGCGGGCGCGGGCGTCCTGGGTGCCGGCGAATAGGGACCGGATCAGATCGAAGACGCCGGTGTAGGTCGCGGGGTTGGACCGGGGCGTGCGGCCGATGGGGGACTGGTCAATGTTGATGACCTTGTCCAGCTGGTCGATTCCCTCGATGTCGTCGTGCTGGCCGGGGATGGTCCGGGCCCGGTTGAGGTCGCGGGCCAGGCGCTTGTAGAGGATCTCGTTGACCAGGGAGCTCTTGCCGGAGCCAGAGACGCCGGTGACCACGGTCAGGACGCCGGTCGGGATGTCCACGTCGATATTTTTGAGGTTGTTGACGGCGGCCCCGCGCACATGCAGCCAGCCCGTGGGCTCCCGGCGTTTTGCGGGGACGGGGATCATCTTTTTGCCGGACAGGTACTGGCCCGTGATGGATTCGGGGACAGCCATGATCTCCTCGGCGGTGCCGCAGGCGACGATCTCGCCGCCCCGCGACCCGGCGCCGGGACCGATGTCCACGATGTAGTCGGCAGCCCGCATGGTGTCCTCGTCGTGCTCGACCACGATGACCGTATTCCACATGTCGCGCAGGTTCTTGAGGGTGTGGAGGAGCTTGTCGTTGTCCCTCTGGTGGAGGCCGATGCTGGGCTCGTCCAGGATGTAGCAGACGCCGACCAGGCCGGACCCGATCTGGGTGGCCAGGCGGATGCGCTGGGCCTCGCCGCCGGACAGGGTCGCGGTAGCCCGGGCCAGGGTAAGGTAGTCCAGCCCGACGTCGTTGAGGAAGCGGACCCGGGCCCGGATCTCCTTGAGGACCTGCTTGCCGATCAGTTCCTGGGTCTTTGTCAGCTCCAGGCCCTCCAGGTATTCCTGGAGTTTTTTCACGGACATACAGGTCAGGTCGTAGATGTTGATCCCTCCGACCGTAACGGCCAGGGACTCCTTTTTCAGGCGGCGGCCGCCGCAGGTCTCGCAGGGCGTGATCTGCATGAAGGTCTCATACTCGCCCCGCATGGACTCGGAGGCCGTCTCGCGGTAGCGGCGGCGGGTGTTTTCCAGGATTCCCTCAAAGACGATGGGATAGATGCCCTTGCCGCGCTGGCCCTCATAGTAGACGTCCACGCTGTGGTCCGCGCCGTACATGAGCATCTTCCGGACATTTTCGGGGAGGTCCTTCCAGGGAGTCCTGAAGTCAAAGCCGTAATCCTTGGCCAGGGCGACCAGGATAGCATTGGCAAAGCTTCCCTTGTTCATGCAGGACTGCCAGCCCAGGACCGCTATGGCCCCGTCGTTGATTGACAGGCGCTCGTCGGGCACGATCAGGCGGGGGTCAAACTCCATGCGGTAGCCCAGGCCCGCGCAGTCCGGGCAGGCGCCGAAGGGGTTGTTGAAGGAAAAGCTGCGGGGCTCGATCTCAGAGATGCTGAT
>DGUF01000066.1 GCA_002394525.1 Lachnospiraceae bacterium UBA4317
GCCCGGCGGACAAAGTAGGTCTTCTGGATGACGTCGGCCATCTTGGCCTCGACGATCTCAAAGCCGTTCTTTTCCAGGTAGAGCTCGATGTCGTGATTGGCGCCCGGGTGGAAGTTGAGCAGGTATTCCCCGACGATCAGGACCCGGGGGCGGGGGCTGGACCGGTCGTAGGCCACGTCCTTCATCAGGCGGACCGCCCTGTCGAAGCCCTTTTTCATGCGGCTGATCCCGCCCTTCTGCACGGTGTCCATCAGAGTGTCGATGGCCCTGTCAAAGGCGGCCTCGGCGCTCCCCTTTACGGTCTCGTAGGGGCGGATCTTGCGCAGCAGGTCCTCGAGGGCGTCGATCATGGGCAAGGCAAAGGCGATCTTGATGGCGGCCTGGAGGTTGAGCTTGAAGCCGGGATGGAGGTCGTGGTAGTCCACGTCATCGTTGGTGATGATGGGAACGTCCGCGTAGCCGGCGTCATCCAGGGCCTTGCGCAGCAGGGCCCCGTAGTGGGTCAGGCGGCAGCAGCCTATGTATTTGCCCATCATGACGGCCTTTTTCCTGCCTTTATAGCGGGGATCCTCCATGGCCTGCAGGGCTTCGCCAATGACGACCTGGGCCGGGAAGCAGATATCATTGTGGACATAGCGCTTGCCCAGCTCGATCGCCCGCTCCCTCCCGATGGGAAGGGGCACGGTCTCCAGCTTCTGGGCAGCGAATACGGCCGCCATCAGACGGCTGAAGGCATGGGAGGTGTTGGGGACGAACACGACCGCGTCCTCGATATCCTCCTTCCTGAATTTCTGCGGATAGGGGTCAGAGAGGGGACGGACCTCGCCGGGCCGGTGCCTGTCAGCCTTGCGGGCGCCGGGCCTGAGCTCGGAGATGTCCCGGGTCTGGGGCGGAAAATCAGCGTCCGCCTCAGCGCCTTTTTCTCCGGCGTCCGCCTGCTTCCGGTATTTCATCTCCACGGTGGACAGGAAGGACCGGATGCGGATGGACAGGGGGCCGCGGATATCGCTCTCGTCGACCTTGAGGATCAGGGGAGTCTTGCCCGAGATCTCCTTCATCATGCGGATGATCTCGTCGGACAGGTAAGCGTCATGGCCGCAGCCGAAGCTGACGATCTGGACATACTCCAGGTTTTCCTTCTGCGCCGCGTAGATGGAGGAGGACAGCATGCGGGCGTGGTAGTTGTTGACCACGTCCAGACGGCTGTTTTTGAGGTCGATGGCCTCCAGGCCCGGGATGGAATCGGCCGAAAGGACACTGATGCCCTCCTTCGTGAACATTTCCGGGATATTGTGGTTGACCAGGTCATCGTTCTGGTAGGGGCGGGCGGCCAGGATGACCGCGCGCTCCTCTCCGCTCTCCACCCTCTCCAGGACCTTGCGGCCCTGGGCCAGGAGCTTGTCCCGATAAGCCTTCTGGGCGGCGTCGCCCTGGCGGATGGCCTTCCGGACAGTCCTTTTGTCCAGACCGAAGGTCTCCTTCATAAAGGCGGCCAGCTGGCGCTCCCTGTCCTCGTCTGTGTACCAGAAAAAGACCGGCGCGTCATAGAGGACCCGGCCGCGCTCCGCGGGATTGTCGGAATTGCGGATCACCAGGGGGAAGCCCTTGACGATGCCGCACATGGACACGCTGGTGGGCTCCGTATTTTCCGATTTCATCGTGGAGATCGAAGGGAAAAAGATCCGGTCCGCCCCGTGGCCCTCCAGCCAGCGGATGTGTCCGTGGACCAGCTTGCCGGGGAAGCATTCGGTGTCGGACGTCACAGCGTGCAGGCCGCTCTCGTAGATGGACCTGGTGCTCTCCGGGGAGACCAGGACATCGAAGCCCAGAGACCTCCAGAAATTTTTCCAGAAAGGCAGGGTCTCCCAGTAAAAGAGGACAAAGGGGAGGCCGATCGTGACGCCCCTGGATCCGGAGACGGGCTCGAAGGGATAGTCGCGGGTCAGGAAGGTCTTGCGGACCTTGAAGAGGTCTGTGCCCTTGCGTTTCCGGGCGGGGGCCCGCTTTCCGGCCGGGGCCGGTCCCGCGGCCGTCTGTCCGGGAACCGCCAGTTCCTGCCCTGTCTGTCCGGAAGCTTCGGGCGCCTGCGCGGTCCGGCCGCCGCCGGTCCTCAGGCCGGGCTCCACGCTCTCCTGCTGCGCGGCCAGGAAGGCCTCCAGCTCGCCCTCTGCCAGGACTCCTCCCCGCTCACAGCGGTTGCCGGTGATCCAGAAATCCCCGGTCGAGAATTTCACGACACTCCTGCGGCAGTGGTTTTCACAGCCCTGGCAGACCAGGCCGTTGATCTGCCGGAAGGAAAATGCGCGCAGGGCGTCAAAGCCTATGAAGGAGGAGGCCCGGCCGTCCGCCTTCACGGCTTCCATCGCGGCCTGGCCGGCCCCGATCGCCCCCATGAGGCCGGGATAGGGGGCCCTCACGACCTCCCGGCCGGTATACTGCTCGATGGCCCGCAGGACCGCGTCGTTGCAGAAGGTCCCTCCCTGCACGACGATCCTCTCCCCCAGGGAGTCCAGGCTGCTGATGCGGATGACCTTGGTAAAGACATTTTCGATGATGGACCGGCACAGGCCGGCCAGGATGTCGTCGACCTCCTTGCCGTTTTTCTGCTCCGTGATGATCCTGCTGTTCATAAAGACCGTGCAGCGGCTGCCCAGCTCCGCCGGATGGGAGGACCGGAAGGCCCGCCCGGCGATCTCCGCCGTCGGGACCCCCATGGTCTTCGCGAAGTTCTCCAGAAAGGACCCGCAGCCCGCGGAACAGGCCTCGTTGACCACGATGTCGGTGATGACCCCGTCGTCGAGCCAGATAGCCTTCATGTCCTGGCCGCCGATGTCCAGGATAAAGGTCGCGTCCTCCAGGTAGCGGGCGCTGGCCCCTGCGTGGGCGACCGTCTCGACGATATGGGTGTCCGCCCGGAAGGCCTTGGCGATCAGAAGCTCCCCGTAGCCGGTGGAGGCCATGCCCCTGATGCGCAGGCTGACCCCCTCCCGGGCATAGCGGTCCTCCATCTCCAGGAGGCCCTCCCGCAGGACCGTCAGGGGGTCTCCCCTGTTATTGGCGTAGAAGGAGTAGAGGATCCTCTCCTTTTCATCCAGCAGGACGAATTTGGTCGTCGTGCTCCCGCAGTCGACACCCAGATAGCCGTCCACAATGGTTCCGGGCTCCAGCTGCCTGAAAATATGCTTGTCCTCATAGAGGGGATGGCGCCTGACAAACTCCCCGTATTCCTCCTCCGAGGAGAAAAAGGGCCTGCCGAGCCTGCTTTCGGTCTCCGGTCCCGTCTGTGGGCGGCCGATCAGAGCCCGGATCCTGAAGATGCAGCGGTCAATCTCCTGGGTCTCCGTCTCCCCGGCAGGGTCTGCCTCTGCCCGGCCGCTGCCGGCATAGAGCGCCGCGCCCAGGGCGACCATCAGCTCCGGCTTCTCAGGCAGGAGGATGTCCTCCTGACCCAGATCCAGCTTTTCCTGGAAGGCCCGGACCAGGGTCGGATGAAAGCAGAGGGGGCCGCCCTCAAAGATGATGGGAGGGGCCATGGTCAGGCCCTGGGCCAGACCGCCGATCGTCTGCTTGGAGATGGCGTGAAGGGCCGAGAGGGCTATATCCTCCTTGCGCACCCCCTGGTTGAGCAGGGGCTGGATATCCGTCTTGGCGTAGACGCCGCAGCGGCCGGAGATATCGTAGACCTCGGTCCCTTTTTCGGCCAGGGCCTCATAGTCCTCGGGCTTTACCTGCAAAAGAGAGGCAATCTCATCGATGAAGGCCCCCGTGCCTCCGGCGCAGCTTCCGTTCATCCGCATATCCGCCACTTCCAGCCTTCCGGTCTGCTGATTGTGCCGGAAAAAGATGACCTTGGCATCCTGGCCGCCCAGCTCGATCGCGGTCTTCGCGGCCGGATAATGCCGCATGACCGCCAGGGAATTGGCGACCACCTCCTGGACAAAGGGGACCCGGGCAGCGTCGGCCAGGGGCCTGGACCCGGATCCCGTGAAGGCGATCCTGACCTCTGCCCCGGCGTCGATATGCTCCCTGGCGTGCTCCAGGAGCAGGCAGACGCTCCGGGCCAGCTCCGCGTGGTGCCTTGCGTACTCACTGTAGACGATATTTTCATTTTCCCTGTCGAGAATGACGATCTTGCTGGTCGTCGATCCCACATCCAGGCCGATCAGGTATTCCTGCTTCCCGTTCATATAAATGCCTTCCCGTAAAAAACGTAAAAACAATAGAAATCTTTTTTACGCGTCAAAAACAAGGACCGTAAACGGTCCTTGCGGAGTTTTGCCTCAAAAAATCTGTAAGTGCTTCTATTATGCCTGATTTAAGACATCTAGTCAAAAAGAAACTTATTCCGTATCCCATTCAATCAGGAATGTCACAGTGCCTGCCCGGTCCGGACCGAAATCGCCGTCATTCCATGTATAGGCTTTGTCTTTATAATAAAAAAGCGCGTAGTTTTCGTTTCCATTTCTGTCGTCCGGCTGCCCTTTTCCCCAGTTCCGATAACCGTTTTCCAATCCATTCACCCAGGTCCAGATCCCTTCCGAACCGTCATCGGTCAGACCAAAATAGGCACTCTCATACCCGAGCGTATTGAAAACATAATCGTACAGAACTTTGTTCACCTCACTGTTTGCGATGACAGCAAGATGGCCGCCAAGGCTTTCGGCATAGCTTTCCGCTTCCCAGAATGTCGAGATGCTTTCAATGCTGACCCGGTCGGCATAATAGCTGTGGCCGCCATAGGTGATTGCATCCGGGGGAATCGTATAAGAAGCTTCTGCAGGGGGAGTATCTGTGTCTGTTTCCGGAACAGACCCGCCCACTGCGTCCGGTGAGGGGGCAGTAGCTGTGTCTGCGGAGAGCCCGGATGAATCTGAAGCCTGTTCGGAAGCCCCCAGACGAAAAGCTTCATCAATTCTCGTGTCCTTATCTTTTTTCACTGTATAAGATGAGGATGATTCAAAAGTCTTAAACCCGTCGGCCTCAAATAAAAGGGTATAATCATTTGGAGGGAGCTCCAGCATGAAATATCCGTCATCGCCGGTCGTATCGGTATTTTCATGACTGGTATAGCGCTCCCCGTCCCGGTCGACGGCGGTGACCTTGACCCCTTTCAGATAGGAGCTGTCCGAGGCATCGACAACATTTCCGGAAAGCGTGCCCCGTTCATCGGCCGGATTGGAGTCCTGCAAAACAATAAAAGCTGCGCCTGCCAGGAGCACTGCGACAAGAGCCAGTACGATTACAAGGGGATTATTTTTACCCTGCATAATGACCATCCTTTCACCAGATGATAAACAAACGACTACGTCTTTTTATATTTAAAAGCAATCAGACTGATCATGTCAATCGAATCAGCAGCGATCTCATTCATCCCACTCACAGATATAAGTGTAGATATCCCCATACCGTCGTCCGGAGGATGTATAGGTCTGCTTCCCGAATGCGGAATCACTCCAATATCCATCGTGCATATTGGTATCCAGTGACACCTGTGTAAACCCTTCATCGGCATTGTTGGGCTGTTTTTGCTCTTTGCTGTTGTATCCCCAGTCGCGGAAGTCGGAAGTGTCACCTGCTATATATTCCCAGTCACCATCCTGCATACTGAGTCCGAAAAAGGCCTGTTCATGGCCTCCGTCGACCATGTACTGATACAGAAATTCGTTTTCATCCGGGTCATTGATAACTGCAAGGTAACCGCCCTGGTCCAGGCACTGGCTCAAAGCCTCGTCCCAGGTACATTTTTCACCGCTGTAAATATAGTAATGGTGGTCTCCATAGGCAGCTGCGTCCGAAGGGATCAAATATGCCTGATATTCCTCCTCATCCAGTTCAGCTTCCGCCAGCTCTTCGGCCTGCACTGCCGCCGGTTCTACGACCGGCTCTTCGACATGCGCTGCCGCAGGTTCCACTTCCGGCTTTTCGGCCTGCGCTGCCTCAGGTTCTGCCGCCGGCTCTTCGGCCTGCGCTGCCGCAGGTTCCGCTGCCGGCTTTTGCGCCTGGGCTGCCGCGGGTTCCGCTGCCGGCTCTTCGGCCTGCACTGCCGCAGGCTCAGCTGCCTGGGCTGCCGCAGGTTCTGCTGCAGGATTTTCAGCCTCTACTGCCGCCGGTTCCGCTGCCGCGAGTCGAAATGCTTCTTTGATCTCTGTGTCCTTCTCTTTTTTTACATTATACGACGCAGAGGATTCAAAAGGCTGGAATCCGTCAGCCTCGAACAGAAGGGTATAATCGTTTGGAGGAAGCTCCAGTCTGAAGAACCCGTCATCACCGGTCGTATCGGTATTTTCATGACTGGTATAACGCTCCCCGTCCTGATCGATGGCGGTGACGCTCACGCCTTTTAAAAACGTACTATCCGAGGCATTCACCACAGTTCCGGAAAGGGTGCCTCGCTCCTCCACCGGATTGGAGTTTTGTAAAAGGATGAAAGCGCCGCCTGCAAGAAATACAGCGACAAGCGCCATTACGATCAGAACAGAATTCTTTCGGGGTTGCATAGTAGTCGTCCTTTCCGTGATTGTCCGATATGTATTCACCGGAGCCCTGACTGGTTCGCCATGTCAGGATAAGTATAAGTCATTTGAAACAAAATGCAGTCTGTTTTTTCTCAGAATACTGCCGGTTCAGCTTTCTGTGCGATTCACTTTAACATAGAGCAGGATCCCGGAGAGAATCGTACAGATAGCGGTCAGAAGGAACAGCAGCAGCCAGCAGTATATTACGTAGCGCGCTTCACACCTGAAAATGTCCATCCCGGCTCCTTCGGGCAGCATGCTGTTGAGGTCAGCGACGGCTCCCAGGGCATAAAAACCCCAGCGCGCCGTCGTAAAGTCCGCAGCCTTTTCCATGATTCCGTCGAGATCAAACAGACAGCCGCTCAGAAGAAGCTGGGCGATCAGGATCACAGGAACGACTGTCATAATGGAATTGATATCGCTGATCATCATTCCGACCAGCAGTCCGAGTATATCCGCACTCACTGTGATCAGAAAGAATGTGATAAAGAAATCAATGGTCCTGTTCCCCAGAACCACACAGGTCCTGTCAAAATCAAAAAACAGCGTGAACACTACAGCGGAGACAATGGCTTCTACCGCACACAAAAACAGCTGGATCGTGAGGTTGGCGGAAACATAAGTGGAAACATGGAGGAATTTATTGAGGTCATCGGGCAGGTAGTCCCGCTCTGAGAAAAAGAGCGCGATCGAATTAAACAGGCCGGACCATATACAGCACATCAAAACAGAAAAAAGACAGGCCTTGGTGGCACTGAAGGTGTCGAATACATCTTTTTTAACAGCAATGCAGGTGATTGTTATGATAAAAGCAGTCATGACAGTGTTTTTCACAAGACTGGGAGCCTTTGTGGAAATCCATCTGCGTATGTAATCCAGGTAATCACTCATATGAATCCATCTCCTTTGGCACTCCTTCGTATGGGAAAACAGCATTTGCTTTTCACTCAGAGTTTCCCCTGCTGCTCAGCAAAATTTTTGATATATGTGTCTGCTTCGCCGTCTCCTCCCTCATCTTTTGCATTGATCTTTGTGAGAATGTCAACGTAGTCGGTGACTCCAAAAAATTTCCTGATACCTCCGGGACTTCCTGCATAGGCAAGTCCTCCCGCCTTGTCAGACCCTTTGGCCAGTACGACCACCCGGTCATAAAGTTCAATATTGACGATATTATGTGAGATGATGATCGTAGTCTTGCCGCTCTCGTGCGTGATATTACAGAGCTTTTTTATCAGATCTCTGGAGACACCGCAGTCCAGGCCGGTGTCGATCTCGTCCGCAATAATGATATTCTTCCCGCGTATGAGCTCCTTGGCGATGGAAACTCTCTGCATCTGTCCGCCGGAAAGGCGCTTGATCTCATTGTTCTGTACACTCTCCAGGCCCATGGTCTGAACATAATGCTCCACGGCGTTATTCAGTTTTTCCTTGCTTTTATACAGCCGGGAAAAAACCGCGGACCAGTAAATGGCATCGCGCGCGGTCTCGAGAGTATTCAGGGCCGGATGCTGCGGGATATATGCAATATCCTCCCGTTTGTAATCCGAGATTTCTCCATCAAAAGAAGTCATGCCGATCATGCATTTAATAAGCGTGCTTTTTCCTGCCCCGGAGGTTCCGATGATCAGGGAGGCACAGCCCCGGGGAAACTCCACATGGATATCGCGCAGGGCCACCCGGTTCGGGTAATTCTTTTTAATTATATCTACCTGCATTTTCTTCTCCTTTAATGACAATGTATCTAAGCTGCAGTTCTTTTATTCCTCTCTGACCGGAATGAGAACAGGCGAAGCAGGTGCTCTTTAGTCAACACTTTATCTGAAAATTATACAATTATTGCAGTTTCTGTCAATCTCTGCCGGGTCCGCGGCAGCCTCGATCACATCAATGAAAAATGTTATGATCCCCTGCTTTATTGATCCATTGTAACTGTTCAGACTGCCACGAATTCGAGGTGTTTTTGCGTGCTTTCCAACGCAAAAACCCGAGTTGAACGGCGTTAACACACTTGTGAAGCAAGTGTGTTACGCATGCGAAGCATATAACAATGCTTCGCATTGTCGAATCGCTGAACGCAGCGTTACATGTGCACGCCCTTCGAAGGGGCGTGTACAGATCAGTAACGATCCATTTCAGCGGGAATCCTCTTTCGTTAGGCATTGTCCTGAATTTATGGTATAATTTTCCAAAATATCCATTCAGAAAGGCAATACACCATGAATAAATATCGCGACTTTGATAACTATCTGAAGGAATACCCCACCCAGGACGGGTACTTCGGAAAATACGGCGGCAATTATCTGGAGGACCCCGAGCTGATCAAGGCCTTCAACGAATACGCGGAGGCCTACAACACCATCGCCCAGTCCGCCCAGTTCATCGCGGAACTGCGCCGCATCCGCCGTGATTTTCAGGGCCGGCCGACGCCGGTCTACCACTGCCAGAACCTGTCCAATCTCCTGGGCCGGACCCAGATCTATCTCAAGAGGGAGGACCTCAACCACACCGGGGCCCACAAGCTCAACCACTGCATGGGCGAGGGGCTTCTGGCCAAGTACATGGGCAAAAAGAAGATCATCGCCGAGACGGGAGCAGGCCAGCACGGCGTCGCCCTGGCCACGGCTGCGGCCTATTTCGGACTCGAGTGCGACATCTATATGGGCGAGGTCGACATCGCCAAGCAGGCGCCCAACGTGACCCGCATGAAGCTGCTCGGAGCCAACGTGGTCCCTGTCAGCTTCGGCCTCAAGACCCTCAAGGAGGCCGTGGACGCCGCCTTTATGGCCTATGCTAAAGAATACAAGGACGCGGTCTACTGCATCGGCACGGCCGCAGGCCCCCATCCCTTCCCCCTCATGGTCCGCGATTTCCAGTTCTGCATCGGCGAGGAGGCCAGGGACCAGTTCAGGGCCCAGACCGGCCACCTGCCGGACCAGGTCGCGGCCTGTGTGGGCGGAGGCTCCAACTCCATCGGCATGTTCACGCCCTTCCTGGCGGACCCCGTCGAGC
>DGUF01000277.1 GCA_002394525.1 Lachnospiraceae bacterium UBA4317
TAGTGCATCTGTGCGAAGAGGAGCATTGGCCAAAGGATGTGTGCATGCCCGGCTCGTCCTTTATCTGCCGCCTCTTATCTTCCGCTCTCCTTGATGTAAGCCTGCACTTCCTCCACTGTCGGCATGACGCAAAGGGCGCCCTTCCTGGTAGTGACCAGGGAAGCGGCTGCGTTGGCGAAGGTCAGAAGCTCGTGGAGCTTCGCCTCGTCCAGACCGTCGAGGCCGTATTTGAGTACGTGGTGAAGGGCGCTTGCGCAGAAGGTATCGCCGGCACCGGTGGTCTCAATGGTCTTGGGGTTCAGGAAGCCGGGCTCGAATACCTCCAGGCCCTTGTAGAAGGCCTTGGATCCGTCGGGGCCGTAGGTCGCGAAGACAAGCGGGATCTCATACTCTTCGATGATCTTGTGAACGCCCTTGTCGAGGTCTTCCTCGCCGGTCATGAAGGTGATCTCATTGTCGGAGATCTTGAGCACGTCGCACCGGGCAAGCCCCCAGGCGATCTTCTCCTTGGCCTTTTCCTCACTGGACCAGAGAGGGGGCCTGAGATTGGGGTCGAAGGACATGATGCAGCCGGCCTTTTTGGCGATCTTGACAGCCTTTTTGGTGGCCTTTTCGACATCTTCGTCCGTCATGGACAGGGTGCCGATGTGGAAGATCCTGGCGCCCTCGATCAGGTCAGCGTGCTTCTCGACCTCGTCCTTTGTCAGCTTGATGTCAGCGCCGGGTTTGCGGTAGAAGGAGAAGTCGCGGTCGCCGTTGGGAAGCTTCTCGACGAAGGCCAGGGTGGTGTGAACCTCCTCGTCCATCTCCAGACCGGCCATGTCGATCCCTTCTCCCGCCGCTCGCTCTTTGAGCATACGGCCGAACATGTCATTGCCGACCTTACCGATAAACGCGGTCTTCCGTCCGGCTTTGGTCAGCATGGCCAGGACATTGCAGGGCGCTCCGCCTGGATTGGCCTCAAAGAGGTTGTTTCCCTGCTCGCTGACTCCGTTCTGCGTGAAGTCGATCAGCAGCTCGCCCAGTGCCGTCACGTCATACTTCTTTTCGAATCCCATATTAACCGCCTTTCTGCGCAAATAAGCGCCTGAGTGTGTCCACACCCGTCAGTTGCCCGGATCAGGATCTTTCACAACAATACACTAGATACAGTATACAATAAACCGGTCCGACATTGAACCATCAGTTCTTGAAACTGTGGACCGGGGCCGGAATGCGGCCGCGGCGGTTGACGAATTCGTCACAGCCGAACTGATTGACCGGAATGATCGGGGCATATCCCAGCAGTCCGCCGAAATCGACCATTTCGCCCACTCCCTTGCCGATGACGGGGATCAGGCGGACGGCCGTGGTCTTCTGGTTGATCATGCCGATGGCCATCTCGTCGGCGATGATGCCGGCGATGGTGGTCTCCTTTGTGTCGCCGGGGATGGCGATCATATCAAGGCCGACCGAGCAGACACAGGTCATGGCTTCGAGCTTCTCCAGAGTCAGGGCACCGATCTGGGCGGCATGGATCATGCCGCGGTCCTCACTCACAGGGATGAAGGCGCCGGACAGGCCGCCGACATAGGAAGAGGCCATGACGCCGCCCTTTTTGACCTGGTCGTTCAACAGGGCCAGGGCAGCGGTCGTGCCGGGCGCGCCGGCTGACTCGAGGCCCATCTCGCACAGGATATCCGCCACACTGTCGCCGACCGCGGGCGTGGGGGCCAGGGACAGGTCGATGATTCCGAAGGGGACCCCCAGGCGCCTGGAGGCCTCGCGGGCGACCAGCTGTCCCACGCGGGTGACCTTGAAGGCGGTCTTTTTGACCGTCTCGCACAATACTTCGAAATCCTCGCCGTGGACCTTTTCCAGGGCCCTCTTGACGACGCCGGGTCCGCTGACGCCGATGTTGAGGATGCGGTCCGCCTCGGTGACGCCGTGGAAGGCGCCCGCCATAAAGGGATTGTCGTCAGGCGCGTTGCAGAAGACGACCAGTTTGGCGCAGCCGAAGGAATCCCGGTCCGCCGTGCGCTCGGCCGTCCGCTTGATCACGCTGCCCATGAGGCGGACGGCGTCCATGTCGATGCCGGTCTTGGTCGAGCCGACGTTGACGCTGGAGCAGACGACATCGGTCTGGGCCAGGGCATCCGGGATCGACTCGATCAGCATGCGGTCAGCCGCTGTCATGCCCTTGGAGACCAGGGCGGAGTAGCCGCCCAGGAAATTGACGCCGACCTCCTTGGCCGCCCGGTCCAGGGTCTTGGCGATCGCGACAAAATCGTCGCTGCAGCGGCAGGCGCTGCCGGCTGCGATCGCGATCGGTGTGATGGAGATCCGCTTATTGACGATCGGGATCCCGTACTCCCTGGTGATCTCCTCTCCGGTCCGCACCAGGTTGCAGGCGCTTGTCGTGATCTTGTCGTAGATCTTTGTCCGCAGGCGGGCCAGATCGGAATCGGCGCAGTCCAGGAGGCTGATCCCCATGGTGATCGTGCGCACATCCAGATTTTCGCGTTCTATCATGGCATTGGTTTCAGCCACTTCAGAAAAATTAATCATGCTCTCTTCTCCCCTTTCAGGTCATTTCATGTCCACGGAGGCTGATCCGCCGGATCCTCCTGCACCGGTCCCTGTCATCAGGTCCTGTGCTTCAGATCCCGCACATCAGGTCCTTCTGCATCAGATCCTGTGCATCAGGTCAAAGATTTCTTCCTTCTGGCAGCGGATCTGGACGCCGATCTTTTCCTCGCCGATCCTGGCCAGCTCGTCCGCGATCACGCCAAAGGGCTTCTCCGGCTCCGTCACATCGATGATCATCATCATATTAAAATATCCCTGCACGATGGTCTGGGAGATATCCAGGATATTGATCTTGTTTTCCGCAAGATAGGTGCATACTGCCGCAATGATGCCGATCGTATCTTTTCCGACGACTGTGATAATGGCTCTTTTCATTTTTTTCCTCCATATTGTAAGAACAGGTTGAATACAGGTCGAAATCATTGACTTTCCCTGTGCTGATATGCCTGTGGCAGGCCTGTCTGTTAAAATTCCACGAGGGCGGAAGGGGAGGACCTGCGGGCCACCTTGATGGGCAGGTCCTCGGGGCGGTAGCCCGTGTCCGAAAACATGATCTCCACGCGGACCGTCTCAAAGGCCAGCTCCGGGATATTGTTCTCCTTGCTCAGGTGTCCCAGAAAGATCCCTTTCATATGATCGTTGAGGACCCGGCTCAGGAGCTGGCCGCTGCTGGCATTGGACAGGTGGCCGTGGTCGCCGAGGATCCGCTGCTTGAGCCTGTAGGGGTAGGATCCTACCTGGAGCATGTTGACGTCGTGATTGGATTCGATCAGGAGGACGTCCGATCCCTTCAGGCAGTCCAGGGTATAGTCGGTATAGCAGCCCAGGTCCGTGCAGACGCAGGCCTTCTTGTCCCCCTCGTAGATCCGGTAGCCGACCGGCTCGGCGGCGTCGTGGGAGATCCGCATGGGGTCGACCCTGAGGTCCCCGACCGTGACAGGCTCATCCGCCCGGACACAGACGAAGCGGGCCGGGTCGATCCCGCTGCATTTGGGATTGTGCAGGACTGCGTCGATCGTCCCCCGGGTCGCGTAGATGGGCATTTCCGACTTCTTCGCGATCACGGGCAGGCCCATGATGTGGTCCGAATGCTCATGGGTCAGGAAAATGCCGTCGATATCCTCCATATCCAGGTCGATGTCCCGCAGGGCTTCGACCGTCCTTTTCCGGCTGATTCCCACGTCCATGAGCAGGTGGGTCCTGTCCGAACCCACGTAGATACAATTGCCGCTGCTTCCGCTGGCAATACTTTCAAATCGCATATTTTTACTGTATTCTCTCTTTCCTGATTATGCCGTTCATCAGCGCTCCGGAAGTATTTTCCCTGAAGCTGTAACGGTAAATGTGCGCAGGATGTTTATTCTGCTCTCCTGAGCGGTCCCGGCTGTAAAGGGGGATCCGATGCATCTGTCCTTTACCGGGTCAGTTCTTTTTCAAAAAACCATAGGCCGCGAGAGCCCGGTCCACCTGTCTGCAGGAGTCATCGAGCTGGCCGCTGTTGTCGATCACGACGTCCGCGTTGGCCCGGAAGACCTCCTCGGTGAGCTGGCTCCTGAGGATATTGTCGATCTTTTCATCGCTGTAGCCGCGGGAGGCCTTAAGCCGTCTGCGTCTCTCCTGCTCATTGCAGAAAATATACCACAGGACGTCGACCTCTTCCTTGTATCCGCCCTCAATCAAAAGGGCCGCCTCCACGACGAAGAAATCGAAGTTGCCGGCCTCACTCTCCCGCCGGTATTCGTCCATGATCCAGGTCTTGACGGCCGGATGGACCAGGGCATTGACCTTTTCCAGAAGTTCGGGCTGGGAAAAGATCCTGCGGGCCATCTCAGGATTGTTGATCCTGCCGTCCTCCAGGGTCAGAGGCGCGGCTGCCCCGGCCGGATACCGGTCCAGGAGGCGGATCAGGTCCTCATAGATGGATCCTCCGGGGGCCTCCAGGGCCCTGGCCGCCTCGTCCGCCAGGACGATCCTGCAGCTGTAATTGTCTTCCATATAGCGGAGGATCTCCGATTTGCCGGAGCCGACTCCGCCCGTTACACCGATCAGTTTCATGATGTCTCCTTGTTGGTCAGCTTATAGCTATTAGCTTTTAGCTATTAGCTTTTTGCTTTTGGCCATTAACTTATATTTCTATACTCTTATGGCAGTTCAGAAAAATCGGCAGTTCCTGAGCTGACAGCTAATGGCTAACAGCTAATGGCTAACAGCTAACGACTCTACTTCGCCATATACCAGTCGCTGCCGTTGTGGATGTCTGTCTCCAGGCGGACAGCCAAGTCGGCCGCCTCCTCCATCTCCTCCTTGAGGATCCTGAGGACCTGGTCCTCCTCTCCGGGGGCGGTCTCGATCAGGAGCTCGTCGTGGATCTGCAGGATGAGCTGGGAGCGGAGCTGTTCGCGGGCGATGCGCTCCCAGACGCGGATCATGGCGATCTTCATGATGTCCGCCGCCGATCCCTGGATGGGGGAGTTCATGGCGACGCGCTCTCCGAAGGACCTCTGCATGAAGTTGCTGGAGGTCAGCTCCGGGACCGGGCGTCTGCGGCCGTACATGGTCTTCGCATAGCCGTTTTTCTTTGCGGAGGCCACGAGGTCGTCCAGAAAGACCTTGATCCCGGGATAGGTCTTGAAATAGGCCTTGATATATTCGGCCGCCTCCTGGCGGGAGATCGAGAGTCCCTGGGAGAGGCCGAAGGAGCTGATGCCGTAGACAATGCCGAAATTGACGGCCTTGGCGTTGCGGCGCTGCAGGGGGGTCACCTCCTCAAAGGGGGTGTGGAAGACCCTGGAGGCCGTGATGCGGTGGATATCCTCGTTCTGGTTATAGGCCTCGATGAGGCCGGGATCTCCGGACATGTGGGCCAGGATCCTGA
>DGUF01000102.1 GCA_002394525.1 Lachnospiraceae bacterium UBA4317
ATTACAGGGAGATCGAGCGGACCAGGTTCATGGCGGCCCGGTCCTCCGCGGCGGTTTCGCCGTCCGCGGCTGTAGCCCCGGCGATCTCTTCGAGGGCCTTTCTGTAGAGGTCCGGATCCCGGAAGATCTCGATCCTCAGCCCGCCTCTGCCGTTTTGGTCCAGCATCCGGCGGATATGGTCCCCGCAGAGGGCGCAGTCCGTCCGGGGGTCTTCCGTGAATCCCGCCAGGAGCCCTCCCCCGATTGCCGCGTGGCTCAGGGAAAAGGACCGGTCATAGCCAGTCAGATACAGGTCGAAGCCGGATGTCTCCTCCTTCAGCCCCGGGACCCGGGCGACCAGATCCCTGACCGCGGTCGAAGCCCCCACGGCCTTAAAGCACATGACCGTCACCACGACGCTTCTGGCCGCCGGCAGTGCCATGACGGCCGCCAGGATCGAGAAGACATTTTTGTTGGTGTGGTAGTGGCGGAGCGCCAGAAAATAAATGAGAAAGACTGCGGCGAGGAGAAGGATCGATTTGATGAGGGACATGGTCCTTTTCTGCCGCAGGTAGCCATAAGTGCCTTTTTTCAAGGGGACCTCCTGGAATGGGGGGGGGAGCGAGCTCACAAGGGGCTCCTGCATTTGTGTCTGCGCATGGAGGTGGTCAGCCGCAATGAGCCATGCCGACAGGCTCGCGGCGTCCGCCGCTCGCTGTCGCGGCATTCGCCGTATGCATCCACAAATGCCTTCGCCCTTTTGTGAGCGAGCTCACAAGGGGCTTCTGCATTTGTGTCTGCGCATGGCTCATTGCTAACGCGCAAAGAAGCCCGGGTGCTGCAAGGAGCATATCCGGGCTTTATCCTGTTTGATATTAGCCGGACAGGATGGGTCAACCCTGTACCGGTTCGTCATATCCGTCCGCTTCCCCGGCTTCCTGGGAAGCCATGATCTCTTCGTTCTGGGGCAGGAGCTCTGTCCTGTTCTGGCGGATGGTGTCGATATAGCTGCTCAGGCTGTTGTGGAAGTTCGCGAAGATTGCGGTCAGGCTCTCGAGGGACTGGGTGGTGTTGTCCTCGAGGGTGCCCAGCATGTCGTCCATGTACTGGGAGGCGGAGGACCTGTAGGCATTGGCCTCGACGACCGCTCTGTCGACGATCTCCTGGGCCTGCTGCTGGGCCAGGCGGACGATCTGGTCGGCCTGGGCATAGGCCTGCTGCATGATCTCGTGCTCGCTGACCAGTTCATTGGTCTGGATGGTCGCCTCGTTGATCAGCTCGTCGGCCTTGCGTCTGGCATCCTCCAGGATGGCCTCCTTGTTATTGATGATCCTCTGGTAGTGCTTGATCTCCTCGGGGGTTCTGGCGCGCAGTTCCTCCAGAAGGCCGTCCAGTTCGTCCTTGTCCACGATGATATTGGACTTGGAAAACTTCTGGTATCTGCAGCTGTCGATATAATCTTCGATCTGATCAATCTGCTGTTCAATCTTACTGCTCATTTTTCTCTCCTAACTCCATCGGCCGCCTTTTTGATCATCCCGCTGTCCGGGCGGTAAAACAATAGCGGACAGCAATTTATGTCCCGCCGCACCCGCGGAGGGACTGATTCTCCTGTTGTCCGGTTATTTCTGCTCTTCTGCGGCTTTTTTCGCGCGCATTTTTTCCCAGATCAGCTCCTCGACATAGGGCGTCACACAGCGGGAGATGTCGCCTCCGAAGGCGGCGATCTCCTTTACGCCCGATGAATTCAGGTAGGAATACTTGGCGGAGGTGGTCAGGAAAATGGTGTCCAGCTCATTGTTGGACAGCATCCGGTTGGTCTGGGCCAGCTGAAGCTCAAACTCAAAATCGGTCACAGCCCGCAGTCCCCGGATGGAGACATGGGCCCCGATGCTCCTGGCGTAGTCCACCATCAGCCCGTAATAGGAATCCACGCTGACATTGGGTATTTTTTCGCAGACTTTCTGTAACATATTAACACGTTCATCTACAGAAAACAATGGAGTTTTCGCCCTGTTGTCAAGCACACAGACCGTGACCCTGTCAAACATCCTGGCAGCGCGCTTGATGATGTCAATGTGCCCGAGTGTCACCGGATCAAAGCTTCCGGGATAAATTGCTGCTCTCATGGTGGTATCGAATTCCTTTCTCAGATCCTGCGGCGTATAAAAAGGTGCCTGTTGCTGCGGTAGTCTTTTTCTCTGTAAATCTCAAATCCGGTCTCGTCGAGGAAGGTAAAGTCGGATTCCAGGTCGGTCTCGACGACTATGCAGCTGTCCTCCGTAATATAGGGCTGCTGGTCCAGGGCCAGAAGGACCCTGCGGGCCAGGTCCGATTTGTAGGGGGGATCGAGATAGACCAGGTCCACCTCCTTTTCCCTCACATGGCGCAGAGCCGCGACCGCGTCCTGCCTGAGCAGGACCGCCTGATCCTCAAATCCTGTCTTGTGCAGATTCTGCAGGATGCAGGATACAGCTGCTCTACCGTTTTCGATGAAATAGGCCCTCTTTGCCCCTCTGCTGAGGGCCTCTATGCCGATCCCGCCGCTCCCGGCGCAGATATCCAGAAATACCGAGCCCGGGACCTGCATCTGCAGGATGTTGAAGAGGGTCTCTTTGATCTTGTCCTGGGTGGGGCGGGTGTCGAGCCCGTCCGGTGTTACAAGCAGAAGCCTTCTGGCGCTTCCCGCGATCACTCTCATAATAAAAACACTGCCTCCTGATTTATCTCTTCAGCTGCCGCACGGCAGACTGATTCACTGATCTTCAGCTGTCCGGATCACGAACGGTCACAGCAGTTTTTCCGTTCAGAACCGCTTGGTCCCTTTGCCGCCCCTCCTGGAGATCCGGAGTCTGGAGATGTCGATCTCCGTCTCATGCATGCTGACGACCGGCTTGTCCCCTGTGCTCAGGAGCCAGGCGTTCTCTATGAAGTCGTCCTTGGCCAGCTGCATGCCGCTCAGGCCCAGGGTATTCTTTTTCTTGTCGGGGATCTCCTCGCATGCCATGCGAAGGAAGTATCCGTTCCTGCTCTGCAGGACCAGGGAGAGGGCCTCTCCAAGAGGAGCCGCCAGCACGATGTGGTCCCCTTCCGCCAGCTTGGTCGAGGCGACCTTCTTCTTGGACACATCAAACTCCGTGCCGGGCACGGCCTTGACCATGCCCTTTCCGGTGACAAACACCACTTTTTCCAGGCGCAGGGCCTCCTGGGAGGCCGCAAGGACGATCTCCTCCCTGGTCGAATCGAAGTTGCTGACATTGTCGACGGGCGTTCCCTTGTCCCGCATCTTTCCGGCGGGAAGATCCGATGTCTTTAGTGTATACAACTGCCCCTCTTTTGTAAACAGGCAGACTCTGCCGTTGCTGCGGCAGGGGAAGCAGAAGCGGCTGTTTTCCCTGATCGCAGCCTCATTTCTGGAAAAGAGGCCCGGCTCCATGGTCTTGGCGTAGCCGAACCGGTCCATGACAAAGACCAGTTCGCGGTCCGCGTCGGCAGCGGTCGTGACAAAGACCGCCTCCTGCCCCTGAATGATCTGGGTCCTGCGGGGCCTGCCGTATTTTTTCTTAAAGGAGAGGAGCTCCGTCCGGATGACCCTGGTCATGGCCGTCCTGTTCTCCAGGATATCCTCATAGCGGTAGATATTGGCGACCGTCTCCTCGTGCTCCTTCATCAGGGCCTCGATCTCGAGTCCGATCAGGCGGTAGAGCCTCATGTCCAGGATGGCGTCCGCCTGGACCTCTGTAAAATGCAGCTGCTCCGCCATCTCCCGGGACATGTCGGACCGGAAGCGGATGCCCTTTGTATCGCCGGACACAAGACAGCGCCTGGCCATGGCCCTGTCCCTGGATCCGCGTAGGATCTCTATGATCAGGTCGATCACATTGCAGGCCTGGATCAGGCCCTCCTGGATCTCCCGCTTTTTCTGTTCCTTTTCCAGCAGGGTCCTGTATTTGCGGCCGGCGATCTCGTACTGAAAATCGGCGCTGGCCTCCAGGATGGCGCGCAGTCCCATGGTCTCGGGACGGCCGTCCATGATGCCCAGCATATTGACGCCGAAGGTATCCTCGAGCCGGGTCTTTTTGTAGAGCAGGTTTTTGAAATTCTCGACATCCGTGTCCCTGCGCAGCTCGATGACGATCCGGATCCCCTCCTTGGAGGACTGGTTGGTGATGTCGATGACATCGTTGGTCACCTTGTTTTCCGCCAGGGCCGCCACATCCGAGAGGAACTTGCCGATCCCGGCGCCGACCATGGTGTAGGGGATCTCCGTGATCACCAGGTTGATATGGCCGCTCCTGCCCTTCTCGGTCTCCACCTTGCCGCGGATCCGGATCCTGCCCTGGCCGGTCTCATAGATCTGTTGGAGGTCGTCCCTGTTGACGATGATGCCGCCGGTCGGAAAGTCCGGTCCCGGCAGCAGCCGCATCAGCTGCTCGGTCGAGACAGAGGGATCGTCCAGAAGGGCCAGCTCCGCGTCGATGACCTCGGCCAGATTGTGGGGCGGGGTGCTGGTCGCCATACCGACCGCGATCCCCTCGGACCCGTTGATCAGAAAGTTGGGGATCCGGACCGGCAGGACCGTCGGCTCCTTCTCGGTCTCGTCAAAATTGGGACCGAAATCCGCCACATCCTTGTCCAGGTCGGCCAGAAAGGCCTCCTCGGTGATCTTCTGGAGCCTGGCCTCCGTGTAGCGCATGGCCGCGGCCCCGTCGCCCTCAATATTGCCGAAGTTTCCGTGCCCGTCGACCAGGGGCAGCCCCTTCTTGAACTCCTGGGCCATGACGACCAGGGCATCGTAGATGGAGCTGTCTCCGTGGGGGTGGTATTTACCCATGGTGTCGCCGACGATGCGGGCGCTCTTTCTGTAGGGCCTGTCCGACCGGATCCCCAGCTCATACATGTCGTAGAGGGTCCTGCGCTGGACGGGCTTGAGGCCGTCGCGCACATCCGGCAGGGCGCGGGAGACGATGACGCTCATGGCATAGTCTATATAAGCTTTCTGCATCAGCTCGGAATACTCGGTGCTGATGATCTGCTCCCCGCCGCCGGCCTCAGCGGTCTGAGGATGGTCAAAGATTTTGTCGCGGGACTTGTTCTTTTTTTTATTGTTATCGCTCATGGTGATAGCTTTTAGCCTTTAGCTGTCAGCTGTTAGCTTTTACTCCTTTTCTTTTCTTCTCTCCTCAAATGTCCAGCTCCGCGTCCGCGGCGTGCTCATAGATAAAATTCCTGCGGGGAGGGACATCCGATCCCATCAGGAGTTCGGTCATGTCGGAAGCGGCGATGGCGTCCTCGATCCGGACCTGCTTCATGCGGCGCCGGGCGGGGTCCAGGGTGGTCTCCCACAGCTGCTCGGCGTCCATTTCGCCAAGGCCCTTGTAGCGCTGCAGGGTGAAGTCGCCCTTGTGGGTCCTGCGGTAGCGGGCCAGGGCGTAGTCATCATAGAGATACTCTCCCTCTCCCTTCTTGGGGACCACCTTGTAGAGGGGCGGCATGGCGATGTAGACATGGCCCTCGTAGATGAGCTCCGGCATGAAGCGGTAAAAGAGGGTCAGCAGGAGGGTGGAGATATGGGCGCCGTCGACATCGGCATCGGCCATGATCACGATCTTGTCATAGCGGAGCTTTGTGATGTCGAAGTCGTTGCCGTAGCCCTCCGAAAAGCCGCAGCCGAAGGCATTGATCATGGTCTTGATCTCGGCATTGGCCAGGATCTTGTCGATGCTGGCCTTCTCGACATTGAGGATCTTGCCCCGGATGGGCAGGATGGCCTGGTACATGCGGTCGCGGGCCATCTTGGCGCTGCCGCCGGCGGAGTCGCCCTCGACAATAAAGATCTCGCATCTGGAGGGGTCCCTGCTGGTGCAGTTGGCCAGCTTGCCGTTGGAGTCAAAGGAGAATTTCTGCTTTGTCAGCATATTGGTCTTGGCCTTCTCCTCCGCCCTGCGGATCTTGGCGGCCTTCTCGGCACAGCCGATGACAGATTTGAGGGTATCGAGGTTGCGGTCAAAAAAGCGCACGATCTCATCGCCCGTCACCTGGGCGACGGCCTTGGCCGCGTCCTGGTTGTCGAGCTTGGTCTTGGTCTGGCCCTCGAAGCGGGGGTCGGGGTGCTTGATGGAGATCACGGCCGTCATGCCGTTTCTGATATCCGCGCCGGTAAAGTTGGCGTCCTTGTCCTTGAGGGAGCCCAGACTCCGGGCATAGGTATTGATGACCTGGGTGAAGACGGTCTTGAAGCCGGTCAGGTGGGTCCCGCCCTCCGCATTGTAGATGTTGTTGCAGAAACCCAGGACGTTCTCGTGGAATTCGTTGACATACTGGAGGGCCACCTCGACGGCGATCCCTTCATATTCACCGCTGAAGCTGATCACATCGGTGACCGTCTCTTTTTTGCGGTTGAGGGCCCGGATAAAGCCGGCAATGCCGTCGGGCTCGTGGTAGGTCACCTCCTCGGCCTCCTCCCCGCGCAGGTCCCGGTAGAGGATGGTCAGGCCGGGGTTGAGGTAGGCCGTCTCGTGGAGGCGGCTCTTGACGTCCTCCTCCTTGAACCTGGTCTTTTCAAAGATCTCGGGGTCCGGCAGGAAGTTGATCTTGGTGCCGGTCTCCTTGGTGCGGCCGATCACCGGCAGCATGCCTTTTTCCAGCTCCATCTGGGGGATTCCCCTGGAATAGGAGTCCTGGTAGATACAGCCGTCCCTGGCTATGGTCACGGTCATTTTTTCGGACAGGGCATTGACGACACTGGAGCCGACGCCGTGGAGGCCGCCGCTGGTCTTGTAGGCGCTGTTGTCAAATTTTCCTCCGGCGTGCAGGGTCGTAAAGACGACGCGCTCCGCGCTGACCCCCTTTTCGTGCATGCCGACGGGGATGCCGCGCCCGTTGTCCTTGACGGTGCAGGAGCCGTCCGCCTCCAGGGTGACGTGGATGGTGTCGCAGTATCCGGCCAGGTGCTCGTCCACGGAGTTGTCCACGATCTCATAGATCAGGTGGTTGAGTCCCCGGGTGGATACGCTGCCTATATACATGCCGGGTCTTGTGCGCACAGCTTCAAGGCCTTCCAGCACCCGGATGCTGTCGGCCCCGTATTGTTCTGTATGATTGTTGGTCATAATTCCTTTCAAATTCAGGACCCGCCTTCGCCACGGGGCGAACGAGGCCCCCGATAGCTCTCCGGCCCGGTCTGGTTCCGGGCCCCTCAAACGGGTCAAAACGGATGAGCGGATGCCTGCCGGCGGCAGGCACCCGCTGTAGATAGGTCACATTGTGCCGGGCCGGTCTGCGGACCGGTCCTGACGGAGGTAACAGACCTCCGGAAGTCAGGTAAGTCTTATCGCGCGATTAGTTCACTCCTTTTCACACAGCTCATGGCGAGAGCCCCGGGGCCGATATGGCAGCAGATGCTGAGGGAGAGACGGTCCTCCTCGACCTGCAGGTTGGGAAAGGCCTTTCTGACCTCGTCTCTGAAGACAGCAAACTGGTCCGGGACCTGGGCGTGGACGGCATACATGAAAACGTCGCCGGCTTCGATCCCCCCGTAGAGGGTCTCGATGTCATGATGGATGGCGTTGATCATGGTCATCTTTCCCTGGCCGGCCGTGCGGGCCTTGGAAAAGGCATCCAGACGCTCGCCCTTGATCTGGAGGACGGGCTTGATCCGGAGGAGGGTCCCGATGGCCGCCGCCGCGGGCGTGATCCTTCCGCCCTTTTTCAGATATTTCAAAGTATCGAGCATGATATAGATGCTCGCATCAAATTTCTCGCGCTCCAGGACCTCCCTGATCCTGGCTGCGTCATAGCCGTTTTCGGCGAGGATGAGAGCGTCCTGGACCGACCTCTTCTGGGTGACGGAGATCCGCTGGTTGTTGACGACGAACACTCTCCCGCCATATTCATTGGCCAGCATCCGCGCGTTCTGGCAGGAGCTGGAAAGGCCGCTGCTCATGGGGATGTAGACCACCTGATCATTTTTTTCCAGGGCGCTGTCCCACATCTTCATCAGGTCACCGGGAGACGGCTGACTGGTCACGATCTCCTTCCCGTCCGCCATCATCTGGAAAAATTCCTCGCGGGACAGGTTGACATCCTCATAATAAGTCACTCCGTCCACACTGAAGGGCATGGGCATAACGCCGACCCCCATGTCCTTTCCCATAGATTGTGTGATTCCGCTGTTGCTGTCAGTCATTACTGCGACTCTCGGCATGGATCTACCTCCGCCTGTAAACAAGGCCTTAAAAAGGCCTCAAAACCGTGAAAAATATACATGCGGGCACTTTGGGCCGCATGACCGCGCCGTGCCCTCCGGGCCTGACGGCGGCTATTATTGTATAATATCTTTTGCTTATTTGAAAGTCAACAGCCCCGACAGGATAGAATCCTGGTTTATTTAAGATGTTTTGATAAAAAATCAGGTCAGATCGTGGAGTAATCGAGGGTCCCGGCCCCGCTGCAGCAAAAGCCCGGATCCTCCCTGAGCATCTCGTCCGCGCAGGCGGAGGCCTCCCTCAAAAGGTCCGCGTCCTCATACAGGTCGGCCAGGCGGAACTGGGGCAGCCCGCTCTGGCGGACGCCGAAGAGGTCCCCGGGCCCCCGGGTCCTGAGGTCCTGGTCCGCGATGGAAAAGCCGTTCGCGTTCTTTTCGAGGACTGCCAGTCTGTCCGGTTTTTCCTTTCCTGTATAGAGAAAAAAACAATAGGACTGGTCACGCCCTCTGCCGACCCGGCCCCTAAGCTGGTGGAGCTGGGCCAGACCGAATCTCCCGGCATTCTCGATCAGGATGACGGTGGCATTGGGCACATTGATGCCGACCTCGATCACGGTCGTGGAGACCAGGATGTCTGCATCCCCCGCGGCAAAGCCGTCCATGATCCGGGTCTTTTCCTCCGGCTTCATCCGGCCTGTCAGGGAGGCGATCCGCAGGGTGTCCGGCAGGGCGGCGCGGAGCTTCTCCGTGTAGTCCTTCACATTTTCGATCTCCTCCATCTGCCCCTCCTCGACGGCCGGACAGATCACATAGCACTGGCGGCCCTTCGCGATCTCCGACAGGATGAAGCGGTAGGCGCGTCCCCTCTGGGCCTCCGGCAGGGCCAGGCTTTTGATCGGCTGCCTGCCGGGCGGCAGAGCCTTGAGGGAGGAGACCTGGAGGTCGCCGTAGAGGATGATGGCCAGGGTCCTGGGAATGGGGGTGGCGCTCATGACCAGGACGGGGACGTCCCTGCCCTTGTCGGCCAGGCCGGCCCTCTGCCGGACCCCGAACCTGTGCTGCTCGTCCGTGACGACCAGGGACAGGTCATGGTAATCCACCTTTTCCTGAAAGAGGGCGTGGGTGCCGATCACGATATCCGCCGTGCCGTCGGCGATCATCCGCAGGGCTTTTTTTCTCTCCCTGCCCTTGACGGAGCCCGTCAGAAGGACAGGCCGGGCGGGGATTCCGCTCTGCTCCAGATAGGCTGTCAGTCCCTCCATATGCTGCCTGGCCAGGACCTCTGTCGGGGCCATCAGGGCCCCCTGCCTGCCGTCCTCGGCGCAGAGCAGAAGGGCCAGGAAGGCCAGGATGGTCTTGCCCGACCCCACATCTCCCTGCAGCAGCCGGTTCATGATCGTCCCGCCCCGGAGGTCCGTCCGGATCTGGTCCCAGGCCCGGGCCTGCTCCTCAGTGAGGGCAAAGGGGAGGCTGTCCAGGAGCCGGCGGCACCACTGCCCCTCAGCCCGGATGGGCCGGGGGTTGACCCGGTCCCCGCCCTCGGTCTTCTCCCTGCGGATCCCCACGATAAAGCGAAAGAACTCATCGAAGATCAGCCGCCTGCGCGCCTCCTGCAGCCTGTCCCGGTCCTTGGGAAAGTGGATGGACCTGAGCGCCTCCAGGCGGCTGATGACCTTATATTTTTCCCGCATCCGCGGGGGCAGGTCGTCCGGCATCCCCTCCGCCGCATCGAGCGCTGCCGCCAGAAAGGTCCGGAGCCTGGCCGTCCCGACCCCCTTGACCACGGGATACTCCGGCTGCAGAGTTCCGGTCAGGGTCTGGTACCTGCCGGCCTCCATAAACCAGGGCTGCTCCATATAGGCCGCCCCGCTCCCGGTCCTGCGCAGGATCCCGCGAAAGACAAAGGCGGATCCCGCCTGCAGGGTCTGCCGCACATAGGGCATGTTGAAAAAGGTCAGCCTGAGGCTCCCTGTCCGGTCCGCCGCCTCTATGTGGGTGATGGTCCGGCTGCCCTTTCGCAGGACAGAGCCCTTGCCGGTGACGGTCAGACAGAGCGTACACCTGGCTCCCGCTTCAGCCTCCCGGATCGTCGAGGGCTGGTCAAAATAGTCATAGGCGGAGGGATAAAAGCAGAGCAGGTCTCCGACTGTAAAGATCTGCCTGGCTGCCAGGGCCTGCGCGGTCCCCGGCCCGATCCCCTTCAGTTTTGTCACGGCTGCGTCCGTTCTCATCTTTCCTCCCGGACAGAATGGCAAACAGAACAGGCGGGTAAAGACCCGCCTGTCCCTGAGCATTTTCTCTTATAAAACTCTCTTGTGATTGGTGACTGTTATCTTATTATTCCGTGGAGAGGATGTAGTAGTAGATCGGCTGGCCGCCGTACTGCAGCTCCACCTCGCAGGAATCAAATCTGGCGAGCGCCTTGTCCCGGAAGGCCTCGGCCTCCTCCCTGGTGACATCGGTCCCGTAATAGACACTGATGATCTCGGTATCCTCGCCGACCATCTTGTCCAGGCAGGCCAGGGCCGTCTCATCGCGGTCCCGGCTGACGGCCAGGATCCCGCTGTCGCCGATACCCATGATGTCATCCTTGTGGATCTCGACATCGTCCAGAACTGTGTCGCGGACCGCGTAGGTGACCTCCGCGCTCTTGACCAGCTCGATGCCGGCCAACATATTTTCGCGGTTCTCCTCGGCGCCCAGATCCGACGCGAAGTTGATGACCGCGGTGATCCCCTGAGGGATGGTCGTGGTCGGGATCACGATGGCCTGGCAGTTCTCCGCGAGCTCCGCGGCCTGTCTGGCGGCCATCACGATGTTCTTGTTGTTGGGCAGGATATAGACCGTATCCGCATTGACCTTTTTCACGGCGTTCAGGATGTCGTCCGTGCTGGGATTCATGGTCTGACCGCCTTCGATCACGCAGTCCACGCCCAGGCCGCGGAAGATCTCCGCGATCCCGTCGCCGACAGCGACCGTGATAAAGGCGACCTCCTTGTGGGGCATCTGAGCCTCGGCCTCAGCGGGCTCCGCCTGTCCGGCTGCCTCCTGCTGCGCGGCCGCCTGGGCGGATCCGGCCTTCTCCAGTTTCCTGTTTTCGACGACCAGCTGCCTGAGCTGACCGTACTGGAGGCCCTTCTGGATGGCCAGTCCCGGATCATCGGTCTGCAGCTGCACGCAGACCTCGCCGTCCTCCTGCTCACAGACTACGGACTCTCCGATCGACTCCAGATATTTGACCAGGCTCCTGGACGCGGCCTTGTTGAAGTCCTTGTCGGCCACGATCCGGAAGGAGGTGCTGTAGAGATGCTTGAGGACGGGCTCCTCCACCACCTCCTCAGCCGGCGCCTCGGCGGTCTCTGCCTGGACCGGAGCGATCTCCCTGCCCAGAAAACCGTCGTAGCAGCCCTTCAAAAACTGGATCAGGCCCTGGCCGCCGCTGTCGACGACGCCGGCCTGCTTGAGAACAGGCAGCATATCGGGGGTTTTGGCGAGGACCTCCTCGCCGTAGCTGATCACCTCGGGGATAAAGACGTCAAAATTCTCCTCGCCCTGGTCCGCGAGCTCGTTTGCCTTGTCGGAGATTCCCTTGGCCACGGTCAGGATGGTTCCCTCCTTGGGCTTCATGACCGCCTTGTAGGCCGTCTCCACGGCCCGGCTGAAGGCCTTTGCCACAACGGGGACCGTGATCTCCTCACCGTCCCTGGCCACCTTGCCGAATCCGCGCAGAAGCTGGGACAGGATGACGCCGGAATTTCCCCTCGCGCCCCTCAGGGACCCGGACGAGATCGCCTTGCAGACATCCCTCATGGTCCTCGAGTTTTCATCCAGGTTCTCAAGCTCAGCGACCGCCGACTTGATGGTCAGCGTCATATTGGTGCCGGTATCTCCGTCCGGAACGGGAAAGACATTCAGCTCATTGATCCATTCCTTTCCGGCCTCGAGACTGGCAGCCCCGGCAAGGAAAAGATCGATAAGGCGCACTGCGTCAATTGACCGGACATTCTCCGTTTGCTTTACTTCATTCATGCTCACCGCACATTCCTCCAATCCTATGGTAAACCTGTCAATCGATCAGCCTGACGCCTTCGACGTAAATGTTGATCTTCTCGATCTCAAGCCCGGTAAATTCCTCCACCTTATAGCGAACGCTCTCGATCAGATTGTCCGCCACGGTCATGATATTTACCCCGTAGGAAACGATGACATGAAAATCGATCACGAGACGGTTCCTGGAAGTGAGGGTGACGTCAATGCCTCTGGTCATCGAATCCTTCTTCAGAAGATTTACGATCCCTTCCTTCATATTTACGCCCGCCATGCCGATGATGCCGAAGCACTCATTGGCGACACTTCCGGCATACTGCGCAATGACTTCATTATCAATCGAAATATTGCCCATATGCGTATTCATGTATGAAGACTTCATATTCAGGTTGCTCTCCTTTCAGTACCGCGCGAGCGGTTATTTACGCGATTTTTATCGGGAATCCGGCCGCCCTGAGGACGCCGCTCTCCCAGTCCTGCTGCATCTGCCGCCCGCCCTTCGGACAGCCGAGCATAAATCGACAGATAAATTATACCCGAACCAGGCTAAAAAGAAAACAGGGAATTGGGGAGAAAAAACCCTTGCATTCCGAAAACCTTTCTGATAATATACTAATGTTGTTTT
>DGUF01000029.1 GCA_002394525.1 Lachnospiraceae bacterium UBA4317
GCGCCATGCCCGGCGCACATAAAAAGTACCGGGCAGACCCCAGCGGCCTGTCCGGTACTTTTTTCAGCTGTTTATGTTGCAGGTTTTACCAGCTTTCTGCAGGTTTTGCAGGTTTCCGGAGGTTTTTATTCCCGGCTTTGATGGTTCCGTGCCCGGTGCTGCGGGCCTGGGCCCGCCCCCGGTCACTTCCAGACATCCGTGTCGGTCAGACCGATATTGGACTCGTGGAAGACCGGATCGATGCCGGCGGCCTTCTGTTTTTCATAGTCATCCAGGGCCCGGAAGGCGATGCGGCCCAGGAGCAGGATGGCGATGATGTTGACGACGGCCTCGAGGCCCATGGTGATGTCCGCCAGGCTCCAGGCCACGTCCAGGCTGTTGCCGGCTCCGATGAAGACCATGATGGCGGCCGCGATCCTGAAGACCGTCATGACGGCCTTGTTTTTGGTAATAAAGAGAATGTTGGCCTCCGCGTAGAAGTAGTTGCCGATGATCGAGGTGAAGGCGAAGAGGCAGACGATCACGGTCACGAAGTGGATGCCGACGGGGCCGATGACCCTGGCGACGCACTGCTGCAGGAGGGGGATGCCCGAGTAGCCGCTCTCACCCCAGTCGCCGGTCAGCAGGATCAGGAAGACGGTCGTGGAGCAGATCAGGAGGGTGTCGATGTAGACCGAAATGATCTGGGCCAGGCCCTGCTTGGCGGGGTGGGAGACCGTGGCGGAGGCACTCGCGTTGGGGGCGGAGCCCATGCCGGCCTCATTGGAGAAGAGGCCGCGCTTGATGCCCAGGACCATACAGGATCCCGTGAAGCCTCCGAAGATGGACCTGAAATCAAAGGCGTCCGCCATGACGATGGCCAGGACTCCCGGCAGGCGGGTGATGTTGGTCACGATGACGAAGAGGCCGATCAGGATATACATGCCTGCCATCAGGGGGACCAGGACCGACGAGATCTTGCCGATGATGTCGCCCGCGAAAAAGATGATGAGGGAGGCTACGGCGAGGATGATGCCGATCACCGTGGGCAGGATGCTGGCCTCGAGGTCAGGCACATAGACGCCGAAGGCCGAGACGATGTTGTAGGACTGGAGGCCGTTGAAGCCGAAGGCGAAGGTGGCAATCAGGGAGATCGCGAAGATGACCCCCAGCCATCGGGCGTGCAGGGCCCGTTCGATGTAGTAGGCGGGGCCGCCCTTGAAGGAATCCCCCTCCTTTTTCTTATAGATCTGGGCCAGGGTACTCTCGACAAAGGCGGAGGAGGAGCCCAGGACCGCCATGAGCCACATCCAGAAGGCCGCGCCCGGGCCGCCCAGGATGATGGCCGTCGCGACGCCGGCCATATTGCCCGTGCCGACGCGGGAGGCCGTCGCGATCATCAGGGCCTGGAAGGAGGAGACGCCCTTGTCGCCCTCCTTTTTTTCCATCATGCAGCTGAGGGCGTCCTTAAAGCGCCGGATCTGCACGAAGCGGGTCCTGACTGAAAAATAAATACCGCTCCCCGCGAGCAGATAGATCAGCAGCCAGGTGTACAATGCATCGTCGATCTTTACCAGAGTTGTTGCAAAATCCATCTTTTTCCCCTTTCGAAAAATCACACCCTCTTTTTGCTGCTATCAGGAAAGCTATGCTTTTTATACGGTGAGGACACACGGTTCATGGTATCCCGCAAGGAGCTGGTCGTGTGTCAAAAGCATCAATCCCTCGTTTTTTGCCTGGCAGATCAGCATTCTGTCGAAGGGATCCTTGTGCGGAGGCTCCCCCTCCTGCCGGTGAAGTCCTCTCAGCTCGCTGATCTGTGCTTCCCGAAGCGGGATCTCGATAAATCCCGATTCCCGGCAGAATCCGGCCAGTTCCCTGGCACCGACAGGCAGCAGGTCCGGATGAAGCTCATGCTTGAGTTCCGTCTCCCACAGAGAGACCAGGCTGTAATACAGGTCATTTTCTTCCGCATTGATCAGCTCCGCCGCCTTTGCAGGCAGCCTGCCATCTCCCGAGACTGCCCAAAGAAGAATATGTGTATCCATAAGTATTTTCATCAGGTCTCCTCAAACATTTCTCCGATTTCCAGATCCCATTGATCAAACTCATCCGGTACGACAAACTTTCCTTTTGCCACACCGATCCTGTTCTTAACAGTTTCTTTGTGGATCAGTGTCATCTGGGCGACAGGAACGCCATTGCGCGCAATAATGATCATTTCTTCCTCCCCGGTCTCCAGTTTTCTGACGAGTTTGGAGAGATCTGTTTTTGCTTCCAGCATATTTACCTGTGTCATCCCTTCACCTCCCCTCAAGTGCTTGGCTAATCTGGCTAAGCCAATCATAACATACACCCCCGGCAGGGCGCAAGGTACAGAAAAACTCCGCAGCCCCGGGAGTCCCTCAGCGGGTAAACTCCATGGATCGCCAGACGAAAAAACCTCCGCGGACCCGGGGGTTCCCCGGGCCGCGGAGGTTCTGATCCTGAACTGCTGTCGTCCGAATGTTTGCGACGGCACGCAGACGTTACTATTTTCCTTATGCGGATCAGCGCTTGTTGCTGCGCTTCCAGATGTGCATCTTGTCGGCTTCCCTGATCAGCTCATCGCGGAAATCCGGATGGGCCAGGCTGATGAGGGCTTCGGCGCGCTGCCAGGAGCTGAGGCCCTTGAGGTTCTTGCAGCCGTACTCGGTCACGACGTACATGACGTTGGAGCGGGTGTCGGTCACGATGCTGCCGGGCGCCAGAGTGGGGCGGATGCGGCTGGAGAGGCTGCCGTCCTTGTTCTTGAAGGTGGAGGACATGCAGATAAAGGTCTTGCCGCCGGGCGCGCCATAGGCGCCGAGGACGAAGTCGAGCTGGCCGCCGGCACCGGAGATCTGCTTGGTGCCTGCGCTCTCGGCGTTGATCTGGCCGAAGAGGTCGACGTCGATCGCGTTGTTGATGGAGATGAAATTGTCCAGGTTGGCCACGCGGAAGTAGTGGTTGACGTAGTCGACGGAGGCGGACTTGATCGCGGGGTTCCTGTCGAGGTAGTCATACATCTTCCTTGTGCCCGCGCCGAAGGCGAAGGTCTGCAGGCCGCGGTCAAAGTTCTTGCGGGCGCCGGTGATCTTGCCGGCCTCGGCCATATCCACGAAGGCGTCGACATACATCTCGGTGTGGATGCCCAGGTCCTTGAGGTCGGACTCGGCGATCATCTTGCCGATGGCGTTGGGCATGCCGCCGATGCCGAGCTGGAGGCAGGCGCCGTCCGGGATCTCCTTGACGACGAGCTCTGCGACAGCCTTGTCGACTTCCGTGCCGGGCGCTGAAGGCGGCATGGCATCGATGGGCTCATTGTCGGTCTCGACGATCATGTCGACATCGTCGATGTGGACATAGGCGGAGCGGTCGCCGTAGATGACGGGCATGCTCTCGTTGACCTCGACGATGACCTTTTTGGCGATCTGGATCGCGGCATAGGAGTGGCTGGCGCTGGGGCCGAAGTTAAAGAAGCCCTTGTCGTCCATGGGACCGACCTGGAGGATGGCGACGTCGATGGATTTGACGTTTTCCAGATACCAGCGGGGAAGCTCCGAGTATTTCAGGGCGTTGTAGAAGGCAAAGCCCTTTGTGCAGGCCTTGCGCTCGATGCCGCCCATGTGCCAGCTGTTCCAGGTAAGATGGGCAGCGGGATCCTCGATCTTGAAGATCTCGGGCTCATGCATCAGGATGCCGCCGTAGAAATTGACATCGTAGAGGTCGGGCATGCGCTTTGCAAGCTCTTTGTCCACAGCCCTGGGGGTCGTAGCCGTCCAGCTGTAATCAACCCAGTCGCCGGACTTGACAACTGCCGCCGCCTGGGCCGCACTCACAAGTTTCTGTCTGTACTGTTCCTGATAACTCATTTACTTCCTCCTGTTTCTAAATCAGCATTACGGGCAACAACTCTCCTGCAGCAAATTGCCTCATCCCATATGCCGGGAAATCCCGACAAATTATTATATCGAATATAGATTTTTCGTTCAACGCATGTTTCCCTATTTAAACATGACGAATCGAAAACCATGTTTTCGCAGGCACCAGGTCCGGCAGGGAATCCTGGATCCGGACATTCGCCGTGATCCCGGATCACTCATCCCTGTCGTCCTGTCAGGTCCGCTTCGCTGAGGACACCCCCGCGCTCACAGATACCTCTGGACGATGGCATCATAAAACATGTTGCCGAATTTATAGATCCAGCCCCCGTTCTTTTTGATCGCATAGAGGTGGGGGTAGCGGATCTTTTCGCCTCCGGACTGTTCCTTCGCGTACTCGATCGCCAGTTTCTGCCTGTGCTTTTTGCCGTTTTCCGCGACATACTGCAGGTAGCCGGGACCGAAATTGTAGGCCTGGATCAGGGCCTTGTCGTCATCGATTCCCAGGTCCTTCGCGATATCGACAAGGGCGGAAAAATAGATGCAGGCCTGTTCGATGGACTCCTCCGGATTCAGGGAATTGCGCTCAAGTCCCTTGGACTCGCTGGACTGCATGACGTCCTCGCCGTCTCCCTCTGATTCGACCATCATGATCGCCATCAGGACATCCACATAGTCCTCGACTCCCTCCTGCTCCGCGTATTTTTCAACCGTGTCGCGGTAGGCAAGCACCTCTTCGGAGAGGGTGCTGGTGGCCCATGCCTTGTGGACGATCTGTCCGCCGACAGCGATGACCAGGATCAGGAAGGCGGCCGCGATGCCGATCAGGATCTTCTGCCTTCTGACCGCCCGGGCCCTCCGTTCCCTCTGGAGCTCGCGGCGCTGGCGCCGCCTCTCCTGATGGAGCTGGTCCCCGGAGACAGCGCTCTCCTCCGGGACGGGTCCTGCCGCTGTCTTTACCGGTTTTTCCTGCGTCCTCCGTCCGGAATATGCGGAATCACGCCTGTTTTTTCTGCTGTTCTTATTCATCATCCCTAATCAGTCCAATCAGAAATACGGATCAATCAGAGTTCCGTGAAGAAATCAGCGGGGATGTTTTCTTCGCACATGGGACCGATGAGGGGGACGATCCTCTGGAAATGCTCAGTCGCATTGTGCTTGTCCAGGGCGTCCTGGTCCTTCCAGCACTCGATAAAAGCAAACATCCGGGGATTCTGCGTGCTCAGATTGATCGAATAAAAAACATTCCCCTCCTCCGCGCGGGACTTGTCCACCAGTTCCTTGACGATATTCTTGAAATTCTCAACCTGATCCTCTTTGATCAGCTTCTTCGCGACGATTTTGATCATCAGGTACCTCCTTTTTCTGGTCTGAAACTACAGGCAATATGTATGCTGTGTGACTGAATATACTGATGTCCCGGCTGGACAGCCGGTCTTCGGTATGCGGCGAAGCGCATAAAGTCAGTTTATTATACCACGTCAGCCGGGCCGTATAAAGTCCGGGTTTGAGGATCAGAAAGCCTGAAAAAACCTGAAAAAACCGGGCCAGTGCCCTTCAGTCTGTGAAAGGTACTGGCCCGGGGCTCTGTTTTTTCCCTGCGCCCGGGCGCGGTCTCCAGTTTTCGGCCGGGAAGTCCTGCGTTCCGGGGATTTCCGGGCTGGTTATTTCACTGCTGTGAAGTCCTGGGTGCCGGGGATTTCCGGGCTGCTTATTCCGATGCTGTGAAGTCCTGCTTCCCGGGGTTTTCCGGGCTGTTTATTTTGCTGCCGTAAAGTCCTGCTTTCCGAGGATCCGGAGGTTCGGGAGGTCCCCCGGGTCAGCGGGTTGTGTCTCCAGCAGATACCCGTGTCCGGAGGGAAGCTGCCAGGAATAGTAGGAAAAAGAGTTTTCTCCGGCGCCGGAATCCGTTTTTGCATCCGGCGTTTCTGTATCCGGTTTTGTATCCGGGCCGGTTTTTTCATCATCCCCGGTTCTCTCTGTCCGGCCCAGCCGGTCCAGCAGGGCCATCTGGGTCCCCCCGTGGGCCACGATCACGACCGGGTTGTCGCCCTCTTTTTCCGCCAGGGACAAAACCTCGCCAAAGGCCCGGCATACCCTGTCGCAGTACTGGTCTCTCGACTCCCCGCCGGGGCAGGGGCCCAGGCACAGGCCGTCCACCCAGGCCCGGTAATCGGGGTCATTTTCCATTTCCATATAGTTGCGGCCTTCAAAGGCGCCGAAGTCCATCTCATGCAGGTCCGGGACCACGACCTGGTCCGTCTGCGGGAACAGGATGGAGGCTGTCTCCCGGGCCCGGCAGAGGGGGGAGACGTACACCCGCGCCGGCCGGATCTTTGCCCTGGTCAGTTCGGCGCGGCCCTCCGCGGAGAGCGGCGCGTCCGTGATCCCCTGATAGCGCTTTTCCGCCTGCAGAGCCGTCCTGCCGTGACGGATCAGATAGACTGTTTTTGCAGAGGACATTTGCTTCCTCCCTCGTATGAGCAATTGATAACTATTCCGCAGGAAGCAGAGGCCGCGCTCCGGAATCGGGACCTGGTCAATTATTTTCCCGGCATGGGCCGGTGCCCGGATCAGGACCTGATTCTGCGGAAGATGGGCAGCATCTTGTCCGTGATGACGGCTGCCATGACGCAGAGGCAGAAGTCCGGTACGACTGTGCTCAAAAACCAGACTGTGATCAGTTCCCTGATGCCGATCCCGTCGGTTCCGGGCAGGAGGAAATTGAACATGATGAAATAGTAGACAAGGCCGCAGGCATAATAGGCCATCTCCCCGCAAAAGGCGGCGAAGAGCAGGTGGGAGAGCTTCGAGTGGTCCAGCTTCTCCATCAGCTTGCCGGCCACGAACGCGGCCGCCGCAAAGCCGATCAGGAAGCCGAAGGTGGGCCTGGCCAGATAGCCGATGCCGCCGCCGTGGGCAAAGATGGGGACGCCCGCGAGTCCTATGATCAGGTAGGAGAGCACACTCAGAAATCCCAGTCTGGCTCCCAGAAAGAAGCCCGCCAGCAGGGCGAAGAGAAACTGAAGGGAAAATGTCACCATAAAGGGACCGATCGGAAGCATGACCTTGATAAAGGCCCCGACTGCGACCAGCGCAGCGAACATACCCGCATAAACGATTCCCTGCGTCTTTCCAAGAGCGATAGTACCCGTATTCTGTGTTCTCATTTTTTCTCCCTTCCGAACATGCCGCCCGACAGAGCGGCTGAGCGAGGAGAAATCCCGGAACGGGTTTCTCCAATGCGATCACAGGCGCCTGAGCGAAAAAACGCTATCGAGCGTTAATTCTCTCTCTTTAATTACAGTCTGTGTAATAACATGATGTAAGGGTCAAAAGGTGG
>DGUF01000048.1:0-204 GCA_002394525.1 Lachnospiraceae bacterium UBA4317
TGATCCATCAGGAGCTGAACCCCATCCTGGATATGCCTGTCTATGAAAATATTTTCGTCGGCAGGGAGCTGAAGAAAAACGGCCTGGTGGACAAAAAGGCCGAGATCGAGGAGTCAAAGCGTCTGATCGCCGAGTGCGGTCTGCACGTCTCTCCCATGGACCTGCTCAGGGACCTGACTGTGGCCCAGTGCCAGCTGATCGAGA
>DGUF01000048.1:294-8428 GCA_002394525.1 Lachnospiraceae bacterium UBA4317
TCATCATCATGGATGAGCCCACGGCCGCGATCACGGACCGCGAGGTCGAGCTGCTGTTCGGACATATCCGCAGGCTCAAGGAGCAGGGAGTCGCCATCATTTATATTTCCCACCGCATGGATGAGATCTTTGCCATCTGTGACCGGATCAGTGTCTACCGGGACGGCCAGTACATCGGCTCGGGAGATACCAAAGACCTGGATGAGCCGCAGCTGATCAAGATGATGGTCGGCCGTGAGATCACCGACGTCTTCCCCAAGGCGGAGGCCGAGATCGGTGAGACCGTCTTCGAGGCGAAGAACATCGTGCGCGCCGACAACAAGGTCAAGGGAGTCAGCATCTCCGTTCGCAAGGGAGAGATCCTGGGGATCGGCGGTCTGGTCGGAGCGGGCCGGAGCGAGCTGGTCGAGGGGATCTTCGGCATGCACGGGCTGGCGCAGGGCGAGATCTTTGTCAAGGGGAAAAAGGTCCACGTCCGCTCTCCCAAGGATATCATCAAAGAGGGTGTCGCCCTCGTAACGGAGGACCGCAAGGTCACGGGCCTGAACCTGCGGGGGACGGTCAATGACAACATCGCCATGGTCGCCATCAAGAAGCTCCTGGAAAACGGCCTCTACAGCCGCAAAAAGGCGTTGGCGGCCTCGAAGGAATATATTGAAAAGCTGAAGATCAAGACTCCTTCCGGAGACCAGATCGTAGGAAACCTCTCGGGCGGAAATCAGCAGAAGGTCGTCATCGGCAAGTGGCTGCTCAACGACCCCGACATCATCATCCTGGATGAGCCCACGCGCGGCATCGACGTCGGCGCCAAGAGGGACATCTACCTGCTCATCGGAACTCTGGTCCAGCAGGGCAAGGCCGTCATCATGATCTCCTCGGAGATCCCGGAGCTCATGGGCGTTTGCGACAGGATCGCGGTCATGTCCGAGGGACGTCTGTCCGGCGAGCTGACCAGAGACCAGTTCTCTCAGGAAAAGATCATGGAGCTGGCCTCCAAAATCGAGGTCTGACGATCCGGGTCTGATGATTTATGTTTGCGGCGCGGGATCATGGCCGCAGGTATCAGAAAAATAAGAAGGGTCAGAAAGAAGCTGACCGTCTGGAGAATAAAGGAAAGAAAAACAGCCGGAGGATCCGGCGGTCTGAAATAAGGGAGGAGCAGAGATGAAACAGAGCAAGGGCGCAAAGGCGCTGATCAGCGAATACTTCATTTTTGTAATTTTTATTGTCATTGTCATCGGGCTTACGGCACTCAAGCCCAGCTTTATCACACCCAGCAACCTGGTCAACATCCTCAAGCAGGCATCGATCAACGGGATCCTGGCCTTTGGTATGATGTTCGTCATCATTTCCGGCGGATTTGATATGTCCGTCGGCTCCACGGTCGCTTTTTCCGGAATCCTGGCGGCCATGCTGGGACAGGGCAACAACCCCCTGATCCTGGCCCTGATCGTGGCCCTGATCGCGGGCCTGGGCGTGGGCATCGTCAACGGCGTCGGCGTCGCGGTCGGCGACCTGCCGCCCTTTATCATGACCCTGGGCACCATGACCGCAGTGCGCGGCCTGGCCCTGCTGGTCTCCAACGGCAAGCCCGTCATCGGCATGAGTGAGGCCTACAAGGCGATCGCCGCGGGCTCCATCGCCGGAATTCCCATGCTGGCCATTTTCCTGGTCATCGTCATCATCATCTGCTCCTTTGTCCTGGCCAAGACCGTCTACGGACGCAGGGTCTATGCCTGCGGCGGCAACCTGCAGGCGGCCAGAGTCGCAGGCATCAACACGACCATGATCCGCATCTCCACTTTCGCGATCGCGGGTCTCCTCGCCGGCCTGTCCGGCTTCCTCATGACCTCCCGCGTGACGATCGGCCAGCCGACCGCGGCGGAGAGCTATGAGATGGATGCCATCACGGCCTGCGTCGTCGGCGGCGTCTCCATGACCGGCGGTGTCGGCAAGCCTTGGGGCGTTGTCGTCGGCACCCTGCTGATCACAGTCATCGCCAACGGCCTGGATATCCTGGGCGTCTCCTCCCACTGGCAGAAGATCGTCAAGGGCATCATCATCGTCCTCGCCGTCCTCATCGACGTCAAGGGCAAGGGTAAGAAGGATTGAGCTGTTAGCTGTGAGCTGTTAGCTATTAGCTATTAGCTGTTAGCTGTTAGTTGTTAGCTTATAACCACATATTTCCAGTTACTAAGCTAAAAGCTAATAGCTAAAGGCTAATAGCTAAAGGCTAAAAGCTAAAAGCCAAAAAGTCCCCCAATGGTAACAATAAACATTCACATACAACATAATGCAACAAGGAGGAACAGTTATGAAAAAGAAACTTATGGCCATCCTTATGGCCGGTGTTCTGTCCGCAGGTCTCCTGGCAGGCTGCGGCGGTTCATCCTCAAGCGGCAGTGCGGCGGCTCCCGCAGCCTCCACTGGTGAGGCGGCTGCTCCGGCTGCGGACGGCGCGATCAAGATCGCTCTGATCCAGCAGCACCAGACCAACGCCTTCCAGATCGGCGTCTCCGAGGCGGCCGAGGCCAAGGCCAAGGAGCTGGGCGTTGAGCTCACGATCCTGAGCGCTGACCAGGACGCTGCAAAGCAGATCAGCCAGATCGAGCAGTGCACTTCCGAGGGCTATCAGGCCATCCTGTTTGAGCCCGTTGATCCCGACGGACTTGGCGACGCTGCACAGGCTGCTGCCGACAAGGGCGTTGTCGTGATCAATGTCATCTCCCCCTGCACAGACTGGGAGAGCCATGGAATCTCCGCTCTTTCCTGCGGTGACAACGTCACAGCCGGCGAGACCGAGATGCAGCACGTCGTAGACCTTCTGGGCGGCAAGGGCAACATCGCCATCCTGACCGGCCCCTCCGGCGATGCCGGCGGCCTGCAGAGAATGGAAGGCTATGAGAACATCCTCAAGAACTATCCCGATGTCAAGCAGGTCGTTGAGCCCGCTGACTGCCAGTGGGACACCGCTGCAGCTCAGGGCACAGTCGAGAGCTGGCTCTCCGCTTATGACCTCAACGCCATCGTCTGCGAGAACGACGGCATGGCAGTCGGCGCAGGCAATGCCGCAGGCGCCAACAGCGGCATCATCATCACCGGCGTTGACGGCACTCCCGACGGCTTCGAGGCCATCAAGGACGGCAGGATCACCGGCACAGTTTCCCAGGACGGCGGCGCAATGGCTGCCAACGGCATCGAGGCCGCAGTCAAGCTGATCAACGGCGAGACCCTGGAGAACAACACCATCATCACGACCAATATCTGGATCGATTCTGAGAACGTCGCGGATTACGAATAAGACAGGGCGGCGATCCAAAGGGATGTATTTGAAAAACAGAACCGGAAGGAAGCTTTTGTCCCCGACGACATTTGATGTATAATGGAGACAGTTTCCGGTCCGGAGCTCTAAGAGAAGGGAGCTGCCGCTAAGATGCGGCAGCTCCCTTCTGTGAGTTAATGGGCCGGGCGGACCTTTCTCACCGGCACGCTCCATGAGACAAGGAAAATTGCCCCGTGATTTTCCCGGCTCGGAAATTGAGCCGGGAAGACGTCCCCGTGACTCAAATGCCATGAGTCAGGAGAACCGTCCCCACGACTCAGTGACTCACCGTCCCCGCGACTCATGGGACTCGGATGAAACAAAGAAAACCAGGCTGCGAAAAAAGGGAGGCTGTTCATGCTCAGGGTCGTTCTGGCTGACGATGAAAAGAAAATCGTATATCTGCTGCAGCATCTGATCGACTGGGAGCAGATGGGCTTTGAGATCGCCGGCGTCGCCAATGACGGTCTGCAGGCCATAGACCTGGTCTCCTCCCTGCAGCCGGACCTGCTGGTGACGGATATCCGCATGCCGGGCTGCAGCGGGCTGGACCTGATCCGGCGCGCGAAGGAGCTTTGTCCGGGGATCCACTGTATCATCATCAGCGGCTACCGCGAATTTGAGTACGCGCAGAAGGCCCTCCAGTACGGCGTGGAGGACTACCTGCTCAAGCCCCTCAAAAAGGATGAGCTGGGCAATATCCTGATGCGGCTGCGGAACCGTCTGGGCGAGGAGGAGAAGATCGAGTACCGGCGAAAAAAGACCGATGAAAAGAAGCAGGAGATTTTTCTGGCAAGGCTCCGCCGCTGTGCCCTGCGGGGCATACCTTTTTGCGGAGCGGAGGAGGCCAACGACGAATACGGGTTTTCTTTTTTGGAAGGGACTTTTTTCGCGGCGGTGATCCGGCCGGATATATCGGACGCCGGCGGGCACGCGGAGGGATACCGGATCCTCCTGCAGCATTCGCTGGATATCGTGCGCCGCCAGCTGGACAGGATCTCGTGCGAGTACGGGGCCTCGGTCTTTCGCGAGGGCGTAGCCGCCATCGTCAACTGCCCCGACTACAATGCCGTGGAGATCAGGCAGACCCTGACCAGGATCTGCAAGGAGATCGAGCAGCAGAGAGACCTCTTCTGGGACATCAGCGCCGGCGCCTACACAGGGAGCAGAAAGGACCGTCTGGAGGACGCGGCCGACTCCATGCGGGAGGCCATCTGGCTGTGCACGGACAGACTGTGCACGGGGCAGACCGTCCGGGACGCGGACACGGAGAGGATCGACCCCGGCCGTCGCTACAAGATGGACGTCAGCCTCAAGAAAAGGTTCCAGGAGGCGGCCGAATATCTGGATGAGCAGCTCTTTGAGGATACCTTGCGGGACAGCTTTGTGGAGCTCAGGGCCGAAAAGCCCGTGACGGGGACCATGGTCGAGGAGTGGTTCCGGGAGGTGCTCCGGGCTGGAACCTACGGCCTGGACCAGGCGGGCAAAACAGACCCCTATTTCGAGGAGGACATGCTGGAGCGCTTCTGGTACTGCAGGGATGTGGCCGAGATCAGGGAACTCCTCCTGGACGGGATCCTGGAGACCATGCAGAAGCTCCGCGACCGCAGGGAGCAGCAGGAGAGCAGGCCCATCCTGGAAGCGAAAAAATATATCCAGCAGCACTATGACCGGCCCCTGCGCCTGGAGGACGTCAGCGATGTCGTCGGCTTCAACGCCACCTATTTTTCCACGATCTTCAAAAAGGAGACCGGCCAGACCTTTGTCGATTACCTGGGCCAGATCCGGGTGGAAAAGGCCAAGGAGCTCCTGGTCAGCGGGGACTACTCCGTGATGGATATCTGCGAGCTGGTCGGCTACCGGGACCTCAAGTATTTTTCAAGGCTCTTTAAAAAAGTCGCGGGGATCAGCCCGTCCGACTACCGCAGGCTGTACAGGTAGAGAAGCCGCGGCGGAGAATCTTCCGGGACGGAGAATTTTTCGGGACAGAGAATCTTTCAGGACAGAGAATCTTCCGGGACGGAGGATCTGCCGGAAATGATGATCTGCCGGGAGAACGGGGGCAGGGAGAAGAGAGAAGACATGTGGCTCGTCACACAGTTTAAGCTGCTGCGCGCTCTGCGCAGATACAGATCTGAAAAAAATATCAAGAGTCTTCTGAAGGAGGACTGGAGCACAGACCCGGTCCTGCAGGATTTTTTCGGCGACCTGGAGAAAAAACTGTACGGGGAGGAGCAGCAGAGGCTGCAGCAGAAGCAGGCGGAATACATGGCCCTGCAGAACCAGATCAATCCCCACTTTCTCTACAACAGTCTGGAGGCCATCCGGGCGGATGCCCTGATCGCGGGCTGTGAGGACATCGCGGAGACGACGGAGGCCCTGGCGACCTTCTACCGCTATACCATCTCCAACGTCCAGAGAACGGTCACCTTTTCGGACGAGCTGGACAATGTGGAAAACTATTTTACGGTCCAGAAATGCCGGTTCGGCGACAAGATATCCCTGGAAGTGGAGATGGAGAACGAACAGCTCCTGGAGGCCCGCATGCCCAAGCTGATCCTGCAGCCCCTGGTCGAGAACGCCATCGTCCACGGCCTGGAGGGAAAGGTCGGGGGCGGCACGGTGCGGATCATTGTCGAAAACAGTGAGCAGACGCTTTTCCTGCGCGTCAAGGACGACGGAGTCGGGATGACGGAGGAGGAGGTCAGCCGGCTCAACAGGGGCTTTTCAAGGGAAGAAAGCGGCCAGGCGGAGGCGGACGTGGGCCCGGAAACCCGTAAAAAGCGGGGCGGGATCGCCCTGCTCAATGTCAATAGCCGGATCCGCCTCATGTGCGGGGAGGACTACGGCCTCAGGATCTTCAGCGTCAAGGGGATCGGATCTGAGTGTTGCCTGACCCTTCCCCTGCGGTTTGAGAGAAAATGAGAACAGGCGGGTCTGTCCCCTTCAGTTTGGGAGAAAATGAGGACAAGCGGGTCTGTCCCCTTCTGTTTGGGAGGAAATGAGGACAGGCGGGTCCTTCCCCGCGGTTTGAGAGAAAAATGATCGAGGAACTGATCCGGATTGAGCACGGCTCCTTCCGGCATGGAGAAACTGAATACGCGATCGACCTCTCCATCTCCGGCGGGGACTGCATCGGCATCTATGTCGACAACCACCGGTCCTCGGGGACGGCCTGCATGGAGATCTTCAGGGGCCGGACGGACTTTACCGGCGGGAGGGCCTTTTGCCGCGGGATCCGCACGGGGCGTCAGGAGATGAGCCGGTGGATCTGCGACAACACCGTGGTCATTGACAGACACCGCTTCGACACAAAGGAGCTGACGGCAATCGACTTTGTCACGGCCCTGGGCCCCAGTATCAGCAGACAGATGGTACAGACTCCCGAAGCGGCCAGGATCCGGGACCGCATGCGGATGACCTTTCCCTGGGAGACCCGGCTGGTGGACCTGTCCATGCTCGACTACTACCGCCTGGCGGCCTTCAGGGCATGGCTCTCGGGGAGAAAGATCCTGGTCCTGGACAGGATCACGGAGATCCTGCGCATCGAGGACCTGCGCGGCTTCATGCAGTGCGCCGGCATCCTGCTGGAGCAGGGCATGGCCCTTGTCCTCCTGGATCTGGATGAATCCTTCATGTTCCGCTATGCCAGCCGGATCGACATCATGAAAAACTGCCGGCTCTGCTACCGGCTGTTTCCGGAGGAATACGGCAAAAAACTCTACGACATCCTGGGATGGCAGCCCGGGGCAGGCCAGCGGCCGGCCCTCCGGACCGGGAGCGCAGCGGAATTCCGGCCGCTCCGCCGGCCGCGGCACACATCGGATGGCGGCCCGGCCCATCAGCCGCGGCACACATCGGATAGAAGCCCGGCCCATCAGCCTCGGTACACAGCGGGATCCGGCCCGGCCCGCCATCCGGTGGACCTGGACAGGGATGCGTCTAAAGATTCGTACAAGGATTCATCAAAAGATTCGTACGATGGACTACATGAAGACGGCCCGGGGGAGCCCTGCCTCAGGGTCTCCAACCTGACCTTCGGCACCCTTGCCCCCATGAATTTTGAACTCCGCGGGGGCGAGATCGGCCTGACCCGGGACGAGGACTACAGGACCGGCTCCTTTATACGGGACTGCATCCTGGGGAAAAGGGAATGGGACGCAGGCGGGATCTGGCTGGAGGGACAGCCTCTGAAAAAAAAGGACCTGAAAAGAAAGCTGGGCAGCCGGATCGGACTGCAGATCGAGATGCCCGACCGCCCGGGCGGCATTCTCTTTGACAACCTGACGGCCCTGGAAAACCTGACCGGCAGCCTGATCCCCAAGGCGGGCAAACACCTGGTGAATGCCGGAATGGTGAACAGCGTACTGGACGTCGCCTCGGAATGGTTTGACAGGCAGGACCTGCTCAAACCGGTGAGCGAATGGCCCATGCCCGAGAGACTCCGCCTGGCCTACTACAAGTGGTACCTGATCAACCCCGGACTCCTGATCTGCCTCTTTCCTTTTCTGGGGCAGGAGTCCAACCACCACGAGATGATCGTCGACCTCCTGGTCCTGTGCGCCAAAAGGGGCATGGCCGTCTGGATCATCTCCTCCGGCATCGACATGATCTGCGAAAAGGCCGCAAACAGGGAATTTCACGAACGGATACGGCACCTGGATGAAAAAACGCAGAATGACATTGGTGCGGCAAGGATGTGATATATGGCGTGAAATAGGGTGAGACATAGGGTGAGACATAGGGTGAGACATGAGGTGTGACAAGGGGACAGGCACTCTGTCACACTGCTGTGACAGAGTGCCTGTCCCC
>DGUF01000048.1:8530-11348 GCA_002394525.1 Lachnospiraceae bacterium UBA4317
TGTCCCCCTGTCACACCCCCCTGTCATACCTGTCCCCCTGTTACACCGGGTCTTCAAGTCGCACCAGCCCCGGCAGTACCAGCCCGGTCCTACATTTCACAGAGAGGAAAAAAATATGGCAAAGAAAGTGATGCAGGCAATCGACAGCAGTTCTGCGGGAGGCATGGAGGCCGGATGCGGCGTCCGTTTTTCCTTCGGCAGTCTGTCCGACGGCCGACCGGTGCAGGCGGTCCGCGTGGACAATGGCGCGGGGGCCAGTCTGACGGTCCTGGAGTACGGAGCAGCCATCCAGTCTCTGATCGTACCGGACAGAAACGGTGATTCGGTGGATGTCGTGCTGGGCTATGATACGGCTGCCGAATATGAAAAGAACGACGGTTACCTGGGCGCTGCGATCGGCAGGGTGGGAAACCGGATCGGCGGAGCCGCCTTTTCCCTGGATGGAAAAACATACCAGCTGGCAAAAAACGATGGGGACAACACCCTTCACGGGGGCTGGAAGGGATTCGACAAGCAGATGTGGAGCCTTGAGGCCAGGGAGGCCCCGGAGGGCGGCGGAGCAAAGCAGATCGTCTGCAGCCGCGTCTCACCGGACGGGGAGGAGAACTATCCCGGCACGCTGCAAGTCACCGTGACCTACACGCTGACCCGGGACAAGAGTCTGCGGATTGACTATGAGGCGCTTTCCGATAAGGACACCCCGGTCAACCTGACCAATCACAGCTATTTCAATCTGAACGGGGCTGGGACGGCTCTGGACCACACCCTGCAGGTGTTCGCGGAGAGATTCTGTGAAAACGACGAGGCCTGCCTTCCCACCGGGGTCCTGCTCGACGTGGAGGGAACTCCCTTTGACTTCCGGCAGGAAAAGCCTGTCGGCAGGGATATCGGAGAGAACCACATCCAGTTGAAGCGGGCAGGGGGCTACGACCACAATTACTGCCTGGCGGGAAAGCGGGCAGCGGTCCTCTACAGCCCGCAGACGGGCATCGAGATGACGACATACACAGACCTGCCCGGCATGCAGGTCTACACTGCCAATTTCATCACGCGGCGGCCGGGAAAGAGGGGGACGGTCATGGACTACAGGGGCGCGGTCTGCCTGGAGACCCAGCTCTATCCCAACGCCATGCAGTGCTGGGGATTCCCCTCCCCGGTGCTCCGCGCCGGCAGGAAGCTCCACAGCACGACCTGCTACAGCTTCCGGATTCGTCGTTACAGTTAAGACCGCCACGAACGCGAGGTGTTTTTGTGTGGGTTTTCAACGCAAAAACCCGAGTTGAACGGCGCTGACAGATGAGAGGCGGAGAGCCCTTGCCGGCCTGACCGTCCGGAAGTACAATATCTCCGGACGGTCAGGCCGGGACAATACAAGACATCCGGCAGAGGCCGGGACAATACAGCGCATCCGGTACAGACCGGAGCAATACAAGACATCCGGCAGAGACCAGGACATGGGAATAAAAACGAGAGAGGAATAAAGATGAGAAATTTTGACGCTTATGTAACCAACATTGTGTACGGGATCATCCTGCTTCTGGGATACAACTTCTGCGGGATCATTCCCACGATCCTGGGCTTTCTGACCTGGTTTCTGATCGACAAGATCCTGGAACCCAAATTCGCGGATGAAAAAAAGGCGGAGATGGTTGCCCTGGCCGCCGGTGTTGGCGTTGCGGTCATCAGCGCCGTAATCTTCCGCATGGTCGTGATGGGCCACTGAGGAAGGGTCCACAACGTTACTGGACATCCCCTTCGAGGAGACATGTACAGCAGCTCCGCGGAAACGGGATGGACAAAAATGACATATAGTACATTGACAGTCGTATCTCTGTCATGCTACACTGCGTTAAACCGTTGAAGAAGAGTGAGTAGGCATTTCTACCTTCTCTACAGAGAACTGCAGGTGCTGAGATTGCAGTGAGAAACGTCATGCCGAATGGACTTCTGAGGGCGACCTGAAAACGGATCATGCATTTCATCCCTCCTGCATGGTTCCGGAGAGTATGGGAGACGGAGTATTGGACCTCCGTAAGCAAAGTTCAGCATATGTCTGTATGCAGTACAAAAAAATTCAGGGCATCCGGACGTATGGCAGAGTGGGCGCGAGACGCGTCAAGCCGGGTGGCACCGCAGGATGAGATCATCAGCCTGTCCCAGCAGCAGTTTTATGTGTTGCGGGACAGGTTTTTTGCGCGTAGCAATGAGCCATGCGCGGACGGTCCTGAAGACGCCCGCCGAGAGCGGAGCTCTCAGGCGGACGGATGCAGGAACGGACGCATACGGCGAACGCCGTGACAGTGAGCGAACGAAGTTCGCGAACCTGTCGGCATGGCGGAGAAAAGCCATGTGCGGACATTCCTGGAGACGCCCGCGGAGAGCGGAGCTCTCAGGCGGACGGAAGCAGGAACGGACGCATACAGCATGGCGGATCATTTGCTCCTGTCCCGGAAAGCAGATTTAAAACCAGAAAGGAGCAGAACATGGCAGACACCAAGATTCCCTACAAGATCTATCTGACGGAAGACGAGATGCCGACGTCCTGGTACAATCTCCGGGCGGACATGAAGAATAAACCGGCGCCGCTGCTGAATCCGGGAACTCTGCAGCCGCTCAGGGCCGAGGAGCTGGCCCCGATCTTCTGCGAGGAGCTCGTCGCCCAGGAGCTGGATGAGACGACTCCCTTTATCGAGATCCCGCAGGAGATCCGGGACTTCTACAAGATGTACCGGCCCTCGCCCCTGGTCCGGGCCTATTGCCTGGAGGAGAAGCTCCAGACACCGGCCAAGATCTATTACAAGTTCGAGGGCAACAACAC
>DGUF01000207.1 GCA_002394525.1 Lachnospiraceae bacterium UBA4317
CTTCTGGGCGATGATGTACATGACCGAATAGCCGTTGGAGATGATGGACTTGAGCTCCCTCTCCAGGCGCTCCTCGACGATCTTCGGCAGGGGGTCGCCGTACATGCTGTGAGCCTTGTCGTAGCAGATCTTGCGGAGCATCTCATCGCTGTGGGGGATGACGGGCGGGCACTTGTCGGGGCGGACCGGCGAGAGGGCGTCCACCATGCCGGCGATCCTGCGCGGATTGGTGATCACGACCTCCTCGGCCTTTTTGGCGCCCAGGTAGGCAAATTCCTCCAGCATCTCGTTTGTGGTCTTGAGGTAGAGGGGGGCCGGGTCCTCATCGGACATGCCCATGCCCTCCTGGATGATGGACCGGTAGATCTCGTCCTCGGGGTCCATGAAGTGGACGTCTCCCGTCGCTACGACAGGCTTGCCGGCCTGGTCTCCCAGGCGGACGATGGTCCGGTTGAGGTTAAGCAGGTCCTCCTCGGTCCGGATCTGGGGATACTTGTCCTGCATCTTTTTGGACTCGAGCAGGAAGCGGTTGTTGTCCCGGGGCTGGATCTCCAGGTAGTCGTAGAAATCGACGATCCCGGCCAGGACCTCGTCCGACCGCTCCTCCAGGACCGCCTCCATGAGCTCTCCCATGACGCAGGCGCTGCCCACGATGATCCCCTCCCTGTATTTCATCAGCAGGCTCTTGGGGATCCTGGGCTTTTTGAAAAAGTAGGTCAGGTGAGATTCGCTGACCATGGTGTAGAGATTGGTCCTGCCCGTCGTATTCTTGGCCAGGAGGATGCAGTGGTGGGTCCGCAGGCGCTTGACCGTCTCCGGCGTCGGGACGCAGAAGGCGTCGATCTGGGCCAGGGTAAGGACCTGCTGGGACTCCAGCAGGGGCAGCATCTTCAGATAGATCCCGGCCGTGCACTCGGCGTCGTCGACGGCCCGGTGGTGGTTCTCCAGGGATACGTTCAGGAGCTTTGCGACCGCGTCCAGGGTATATTTGGCGTGGCCGGGCAGAAGGGCCCTGGCCATCCCCAGGGTGTCGACCGTGGTGAAGCTGCAGGGGATGTGGAGGCGCTTTGCGTTGGCCCGGATAAAGCCTATATCAAAGGCGACATTGTGGCCGACCAGGATGCAGTCCTTGCAGAAATCCAGAAAGCGGGGCAGGATCAGGTCGATGGTCTTGGCATTGATGACCATGCTGTCCCCGATCCCGGTCAGCTGCTGGATCCGGTAGGGTATGGGCACGCCAGGGTTGACGAACTGGGAAAAGCGGTCCCGGATCTGTCCGTTTACGATCTTGACCGCCCCGATCTCGATGATCCGGTTTTTTTCAGGAGAAAAGCCAGTCGTCTCCAGGTCGAAGACGACGACGGACCGGTCCCTGACCGGGGCGTCCATATCCTCGCCGGGGACAGGGTCCACGCTCCTGTTGAGGTCGTCGACCAGGTAGCATTCGACGCCGTAGAGGACCTTGAAAAAGTCCTGGCTGTCGACCGGGGCCTCCCCGGCCTCCTTGCGCTTTTTGTTGGCGGACTTGAGGAGGTCGTCGCGGACATGGCCGGCGTCCGGGAAGGCCTGGATATTGCCGTGGTCCGTGACCGCGATGGCGGGCCAGCCCCATTCATAGGCCCGTCTGACCAGGTCCTTGCACTCGGAGACTCCGTCCATATCGCTCATCTTGGTGTGGCAGTGGAGCTCCACGCGCTTGACGGGGGCGTCGTCCACCCGCTTGTCCTTAAAGTCCGGGATCTTCATGATGCCCTGGATGGAGGAGACGATGACCTCCCTGTCGAAGGTGTCCATGACCGCGGCGCCCCGGACCTTGACCCAGGCGCCCTTTTTGACCTCGGCCAGCAGCTCGTCCGCCTTGTCGGTGGGGACAAAGAGCTTGCAGTAGATCGAATCGGTAAAATCCGTCAGAGAGAACTTGACGATGGTCTTTTCATTGCGGATGTCCCTGCGGTCATTCCCCAGGATCTGGCCCCGGATGACGACCTCCCCGATCTCGCCGATGACGTCGGCGATCCGGATGGCGTCCGCGATGACCTCCCGGCCGTAGATCACGTCGGGATGGGAGGACCGCTTCAGGGAATACTCGCGGTCTCCGCGGCCCCTGGAGTTCCTGCCCCGGAAGCCGCCTGTGCCGTTCGCGGCATTTTTTCCAAAGCTCCTGGCCGCGGGAGCCGCCTTTTTGTCCCCGGAAGCGGGGGCGGGGTCCTTCTTCTGGGCAGGCGCGGACGCGGCCGGACCGGCTGTGAAGCTCTGCCGGCTGGCTTCCGGAGCCTGTCCGGCAAAAAAGCTCTCCCCGCCCACGGCCGCCGGGCCGGCGGCAGAAAAGCCCTGGCTGCCGGTGCCGTCCCCGGCATCCCGGGAGGAAAAACCACCGGAAAAGCCTTCAGCCCCGTCGGAAAAGCCTGTGGAGGCATAGGCGGGCCCTTTCCCGCCGGTCTGCGAAAAATATGGACTGCTGTACCCTCCGGCATCCCGTCCCGAGCCCTGCCCGGTCCCCGGGATTTTCGCCTGCGCGGCCTCCTCCAGGGTCACGGTGATGGTGGCGGGCAGGCCGCACCGGTCGCGGAAGATCCTGTTGAGGGCCTCCTCCAGCCTGGGCCGGAGGCTGCGGCTGATGCAGGTGTCTCGCATGCAGACATCGATCCGGTCATTTTCCCCGTAGGTGATCCTGGCGTCACGGAAAAAAACACCCATCACAGGAGAAAAGGAGGATATCTCACAGCAGATCGAATCGCTGT
>DGUF01000024.1:0-277 GCA_002394525.1 Lachnospiraceae bacterium UBA4317
CTTGACTGGATCCGTCTGCAGATCAAGTCCGACCTCATCGGCGTGACGAAGGAGCAGGCTGCTTCCATGGTCATCGCCTATGAGCCCATCTGGGCGATCGGCACCGGCAAGGTCGCTACCACCGAGCAGGCCCAGGAAGTCTGCCACGCCATCCGCGAGCTCATCGCAGAGATCTATGACACCGATACTGCTGAGAAGATCCGCATCCAGTACGGCGGCTCTGTCAACGGCAAGTCCGCTCCCGAGCTCTTTGCCCAGCCCGACATCGACGGCGGCC
>DGUF01000024.1:328-6705 GCA_002394525.1 Lachnospiraceae bacterium UBA4317
GCGGCCTGATCGGCGGCGCTTCCCTCAAGGAAGACTTCGGCAACATCGTCAACTACAAATAATTTTTACCTGTAGGGGCCGCTATGGCGGCGGTCCGATCGCATAATATCGTATATCGAATTATCAGGTATAGTTACGGGTGGTCAGGACCTGCATCGGGATCTTTCCTGATGCAGGTCTTTTCACATAACATGATACATAGCATAAAAGGAAGTGGACATGACAGGATTCAGGAAATCAGGAGACCGGCCGGGCCTCCGCACACGGAAACAATTGCTCTATCTGCAGGCGGCGGCCTGTGTGCTGACCGCGCTGCTGGCCCTTCAGGCTCTTGTTCCGGCGGCGGGTTGGACGGTCAGGGCCGAGGCCGCGCAGAAGACAGAGGAGTCCGGGCAGGAGGACGGGGCCGATGCTGTCGACCTGAGCGGGGCTCCCGGCCAGGATGAGGATGAGGACGCAGCCCTGTCCGGCTCGGCATCGGAACAGACAGGAACGGACTCTCTCCTGAACCTCGGGGCTGACAAGCAGAGGCATCGCATTGATCAGCTGATGGCAGATATGACCCTGCGGGAAAAGGTCGGCCAGATGATCCATGTCTCCTTCCGCGGCTGGCGGGATGATCCTTCCGGCCAGATTACTTCCTTCGAAGAGATGAATGACGAGGTCAGGGACTTTCTCTCCGAGAGACGGCTCGGCGGGGTCCTTTTATACGGAGAAAACTGCGGGGAGAGCCGGAAGACCCTGACTCTGGTGAATGACATGCAGAAGGCCAATGCGGAGACGGACAGCGAAGTGAAGATCCCGCTGCTGGTCTCTGCCGACGAGGAGGGCGGCATTGTCAGCCGCCTGGGGCAGGGAGTCGGCTGGCCCGGCAATATGGCCGTCGCGGCCACCGGCGACCCGGAGTATGCCAGGCAGGAGGGCCTGGAGATCGGAAAACAGCTTGCGGCCGTCTCGATCAATACGGCCTTCGGCCCTGTCATGGATGTCAACGACAATCCGGAGAACCCCGTGATCGGTGTCCGGGCCTTTTCGGATGACCTTCTGACAGTCGCCTCCTGCGGCACAGCCTTTATGCAGGGTATGTCGCAGAGCGGGACCATCCCGGTCCTCAAGCATTTCCCCGGACACGGAAATACGGATTCGGACAGCCACACCGGGCTCCCCAGGGTGGAAAAGACCCTGGACCAGCTCAACGAGAAGGAACTGGTCCCCTTCCGGCTGGGAATCGAAGCGGGTGCGGAGATGATCATGACCGCCCACATCGAGTATCCGGGGCTGGATCAGGAGACCTACAGGTCCAAAGCGACCGGGGAGGAGGTCTACCTGCCCGCCACCATGTCTCACACCATCCTCACGGACATCCTACGGAACAAGATGGGATTTGAGGGCGTCGTGATCACGGATGCCCTGGAGATGGCCTCCCTGACGGAGCACTTTGCGGAGGACGATGTCTACCGCATGTCCATCAACGCGGGTGCCGATATCCTCCTGTCCCCCCATACAGTCTTTGACAGGGACTCTCTGCAAAGGCTCGGAGCTTCGATCGACAGGATCGTCGAAATGGCTGAGAAGGGGGAGATCAAACAGGAAAGGATCGACGAGTCGGTCCGCAGGATCCTCACCCTCAAGGCCAGGTACGGCCTGCTGGACACGGATCAGGCGGTCCTGACACAGGACCAGCTTGACAAGGCCCTCCCCGCGGACGAGGAGATCCAGAAGGCCCGGGAAAAAGCCTGGAACATGACCCAGAAGGGGATCACCCTTGTGAAAAACGAAAATGAAGCCCTTCCCTGCGCGGTCAAAAAGGGACAGCGGATCCTGATCCTCTACCCGGGGCAGAGCAGGGTGGAAACGGCTGCCTTCGCGAAAAAACGTCTGGAGGAGGAAAAGGCGATCCCGGAGGGGACCGAGTGGGAGACCCTGGTCTATGACCGGGCCGCGGAGGCCCAGTGCCTGGAAGCCGCCCGCGGGGCGGACTGTGTGATCGCCGTCACCACACTCTTCGAGGCATCGGAGCTGGATCCGGGGACAGAGGAGGGAGAATCCGGGGCGGTCCTGGACCGGATCATCGACGCCGTCCATAAGGACGGAAAGAAGATCACCGTGATCAGCGCGGAGCTCCCCTATGACGCGGCCAGGTACCAGAGCGCGGATGCCATCCTGCTCACCTACGGATCGACCTGGATGCTGGAGACACCGGATGAAAACACGTCCTTCAGTCCCAACCTGCCCGCCGCGATCTGCGCGGTCTTCGGGGAGTTTACGCCGGAGGGAAAGCTCCCGGTCGACCTGCCCGCTCTGACCGACGAATACCTCTACTCCGGGGAGATCCTTTATCCCAGAGGCTTCTCAGCCGCTGACTCCGGCAGGAAGACAGAAGACAAGGCCAAAGAGGCCGGAGCGGAGGCTGACTCAGAGAAGGAACCGGCAAAGGAAACTGCTTCCACGAAGGATAATAATTCCGTAAAGAAAACTGATTCCACAAAGGAAAACAAATCCGTAAAGGAAAATGATTCCGCAGCTGAGAAGAAGGCCGGTACAGATCAGGCAGAGAACAAAAAAGAGAAGGAAGACTAATATGATGAACACAGGGAAAAACAGATACAGACTCCACGCGGCGACAGCTTTCCTGACAGCTCTTGTGGTCCTTCTGTCGGGCTGCGGCCTCTTTAAGCCCACCTTTGAATCTCTCGTGGCCAACATGGCCAAAAAGCTGGGCAAAGTGACTTCCGTCGGCGTGTTGACAAAGGTGGACACGGAATTTGAGGTCGGCCTTGGATCCGCAGACCTGACGGTCTCGGGAAAGCTGGGAGCGGTATCGGACATGGATGTGACAAAAGAGCCTCTCCGGTCCGCACAGACTTTTGAACTGACCCTGGAGGCCCTGGGCCAGACCATGAACTCCAAAATCGAGCAGTACATGGATCATACCGAAGACAAAAAACAGATCATCTATACCAGGGAAGAGGGCGGCAAGTGGACAAAGACTGTCGTCGATCCCGAGGAATCCGGAAAGGATGAGGCGCAGGAGGGCCGGACAGACGGCCAGGCGGGCGCAGACCAGAAGGATGAGACCGGCGGGGCAGCCGGCAATGAATCCATTTTTGAACTGATGGAAACCGCCGGAAAGCTCAAGGAGAACCTCAAGAATCCCGAGCTCAAGAAGGACCTGGTCACCATCAATGACAAGGAGGCCTACCAGACCAGCTTTATCATGAACGATAAGCTCCTCTTCGAGCTTGCCCGGACGGGCGGGACGGACCTGAGCCGGTTCGGCCTGGATGCAAACGTCTCCTCGGAGGACTCGGTAGAGATCCCGGCAGAACTGTATATCTACAAGGAGTCCGGCCTTCCCGCCAGGATCACGGCGGACTGTACGGCCCTCAGCGACAAGTTCATCAGCGGCAGGATCAACGACAGACTCAAGGGAACCATGTTTGAGGGATTGACTCTCAGCTTCAAGAGCTTCAAGATCGACATGACCTTTGACAGATTTGATGAGATCCAGACGATCGAGATCCCTCAGGAGGCCCTGGACGCGGAGGAGACAAAGAGCGTGGAGGAAATATCCTCATCCCTCTTTGACAGCTTCGGGAATTTCTGAGCAGGCGGCTTTATGACTGAAGATGCCCGACAGCGTTTTAGTCATACCCGGAGTTTGCGCCGAAGCGCCGCAAACTTCGCCGATTCCATCGGAGAAACCGCCTGTGCGGATTTCTCCCCGGGTGTCTCCGCGCTGAAGCGCTTCGGCGCGGAGACAGAGTAAGAATCAGATTTACGGCAGACATTTGCTTTACAAGGGAGGTAGTTATGTTCAGATGGTGCAGACAGGCAGCTATGGTTCTGGCGGCAGTGCTTGTCCTGTCAACGGGTGTTTTTGCAGATGAAAAAACAGAGACGGACAGTATCTCTTTTGCACAGGGGACCGATGATGCGCTGGAGGTGTCCGCAAAAGATATAAAGATCAAAAACAATGCGTCCTTCAGCAGGGAAGAAGTGAGCCGCTGCCGCAATGTGCTGGGCAGGATCATGGCCGGCAAGACCCAGGGCCTGAGCATGAGAGAATTTGCGGGCATGGAATCGATCATGGTTAGTGATCCCGTCACTCTGTGCCGGGACGGAAAGTTCCTCTACTGCGTCATTGACCCGGAGCCCGGTATGAATCAGCTCAATGGTTATGAACTGGTTTCCGCCGACAAGGGCAGGACCTGGGAGATGAATGCCTTTCACAGGGTCCAGGAACAGGGGGACACGTATTTCTTTGATGGAAACCTCATCTATATCGACGGGATTGATATGGAATCCATTTCCGTGCCGAACTTTTCCGCGGACCTGGGAAAAAGCTATAAGCAGCCCAATTACGCTCCCATAAAGAAGATCATGTCCCTTCCGGCTCTGAATGGTTACTGCACTGCCTATGCCAGGATCCGCTATATCGACCGGGAGGACAAAAAGGTCGCCCTGGACTGGTATATGAAAAATCCCGAGACCCGGGAGGATGAGGTCTGCTTCTACAGTATGACTGTCAGCTACCCCTCCATGAAGGTCCTGGAGCAGACAGACAGGTCGGGGCTTCTGAAGGAGGCCGGCCAGTACCTCAAGTCCACCTATCTGTTTGAACAGAGCGGTTCGGCCAAACCGGACAGGACGGCCATCCGGGCCCGCTTCCTGCACGAGTACAGGCTGGCGGGAGCCGGGAGGACGGCGGCGGAGATCCGGCTTGCCATCAATGAGATCTATGCCCGGAAGGGATACGACTTTAAGGAACTGGAATACGCCGACTATTTCGCGAAAATGAAGTGGTACAAGCCTGTATCGGAAAAGAAAGTGACGGAGGCCGACATGAATGAGAACGAAAAGGCCTATGTGAATTTCCTGGTCGGGCTGGAGAAGGAATATCTCGCTGCGGTGATCAAGTAAAACCGGTACTGTATCGGACGGAGGCAGTTGAATGAAGGCGGAAGTAGTCAGAGGACACCTGGAATACAGCGATGAGAGGGGCTCCTACCGGATCCCCCTGGGAAGACGGGGCAGAAAGTGCCTGACGGTCCTGGACCGGAAGGAGGGCGAATATACCCGGAGCCTGGAGCTGGATCTCTTTACCGGCTTTGTCTACTATTGCGTGGACAATGCCACCAGCGGAGGCCTGTCCTACTACTACGATATGTCCAGCAAAAAGGTGGGCCACTATTTTATCCACCGCTACCTGCGCAATGCCAGAAACCACGGCTTCGCGGCCAGTCCCGCGGAGACGGAGATCTTTGAGAAGCTCCCCTGCGACAACTGGGTGGAGGAGATGGAAAAGCTCCCGGGCTGGAAGGAGGCTATCGAAAACCGCATGGAAAACCTCCTTCTGCCGGGCAGAGACCCGGTCAGGATCCCCATGGGGAAAAAAGGCGCGGAAGCAGCCGGCCCTGAGGAAAGCCGGCCGCAGCAGGCAGAGGCGGATCTTGCGAATCTTGCGCCTGCCCTCACTGCCGTCAGCTTTCTGGTCTCCCCCTCCTCCCATCAGGCCGGCACAAGAGAGCGGGTCTTCACCTTTGAAAAGGGGGAGGCGGAGGACATGTGGATCCTCCGCAGCCGCAACGATGCCTTCGGTGAGGAGTTTTTCGGAGAGAACGGGGAATATGACCTCTTCCTGACAGAGCGGGAATACAGCTGGATCTGCGGCCTGGCCGGGGCCCTGCGGGAAGCGGGTCCGGCCGCGGACAAGGACAAAGATAAAGATATGGACAAAAAAGAGCCCGGGCACCCGGACAGCTTTTATGACGGGGAGACCGCTGACCAGCTTTCCGGCCTTCTGAAAGACCAGGAGCAGGAGAGGATGGTCCTGCGGGAGACAGTCCTGCGCTTTGCGGACGGGAACAAGCAGAGGATCCCGGTCCGGGATCCCGCGCAGGAAAAGCAGGCCCAGGAGCTCCGCACCATCCTCTACGGACTCCTGAGACGGGAGGTCGAACTCTATTGAAACCAGACACGCCGGCGACGGCGTGTCTTTTTTTCGGGATTCATCAGGCTTTTTTGGGGAATCCATCAGGCTTTTTGGGGGAATCCATCAGGCTTTTTTTCACTCCGGGGGGTTGTGCCGGACCACAAACCTCCCTGATGCAAAGGTGAAATCACCTCCATGCGTTTCCCGTCTGCCATGCCTGAGCACTTACGTTCCCCGGCATTCTGCGGAAGAATGGAAAAGTGACAGAAAAAGAAAGGAAATGCCGGGATAATACATTAATCCATATGAGAAAACATGCCTCTCATACTATCATAGAGGGTACTTGTAGCTGCGGGACGGATAACTGTTGCCAAGTCTGATGCGGGCTCTGAACAGGGCCCGGCAGTCTGTCATATAGAAGGAGGAATAGAATGCCGAAAAT
>DGUF01000241.1 GCA_002394525.1 Lachnospiraceae bacterium UBA4317
CTTTTGACCTTTACATCATTATATGTAATAATAATGAAGTTTCCGCGCAGACCGTGACAAAACAATAAAGAATTATTACAATAGAAGCAGCTGCCCGGCATCCGCCCGGACAGCTGCAATCTGTAATAGGGATATGCGGACCAACCGGACCGCGGACCCGGCCTGCCCCGCGCAGAGACCGGATTGTCCGATCTGCACGGAAAGCAGACCGTCTGACCCGCGCAGAGACCGGAACCTCCCGGATCCGAAAAAAACAATACCAATAAGGAAAACAAAAGGACAGATTATAAGAATGGACGAAAGAGAAAACTACACCGCCGGCGGACAGCTGGAGCAGAACCTTTATACCGGCACACAGCAGGAAGATCAGAACGCGCAGACCTCCGGACAGATGCAGCAGGAAAACCAGACCCTGCAGACAGCCGGACAGGCAGGACCCGGCCGCGGCCCGGTCCGGAGACGCAGAAAGAACAGCCTCGCAGGCAAGGCGGGCCTCTTCGTACTGGGGATGGCAGCAGGGATCGCGATCATCCTGGCAGTCATCCGCCTCTTCCCCATGCGGATCGCGGCCACCCAGTACGGCCGCTACGAGGGCGAGACCGGATCGGTCCTCAATCCGGAATCCATGGAAAAGATCAGCGTTCTGGAACAGATCATCCGGGAATACTACTATGAGCCCGAGACCGTCAAGGAAGACACCATGGAAAACGGCCTCTTCAAGGGCATCATGAGCTCCCTGGGAGACCCCTACACCGAATACTACACGACCGAGGAATACGAATCCCTGACCGAGGACACCACCGGGATCTACAAGGGCATCGGCGCCTACATAGGCCTGGAAAACGGCAGCGGCTCCCCCGTCTTTACCAGCATCATGCCCGGCACCCCCGCCGAGGAGGCCGGCCTCCAGGCCGGGGACATCATCTGTGAGGTCGACGGCGTCGACACCCTCACCATGTCGACCTCCGAAGTGGCCAACCTGGTCAAGGGCGAAGAGGGCAGCCAGGTCAAGATCAAGGTCTCCCGCGACGGCGAATACATCACCGTGACCGCCACCCGCAGGACCATCAACGTCCCCACCGTCGACTCCAAAATGCTCGACGACGGCATCGGCTACCTGGCCATCACCCAGTTTGACGATGTGACTCCCACCCAGTTTGACGAAGCCATGGCCGACCTCAAAAAACAGGGCATGAAATCCCTGATCATCGACCTGCGCAACAACCCCGGCGGAACCGTCACCGCCGTCACCCAGATCGCCTCCGGCCTCCTGCCCGAGGGCCTGGTCTTCTACATGGAGGACAAGGACGGAAAACGCGAGGAATACAAATGCCCCGGCGCGGACTTTGACATCCCCCTGGCCGTCCTCGTCAACCAGTACTCCGCCAGCGCCTCCGAGATCCTGGCCGGCGCCATCCAGGACGCCAAGATCGGGACCATCGTAGGCGTCACCACCTTCGGCAAGGGCATCGTCCAGAACGTCTACCCCCTCGCGGACGGGTCCGCGGTCAAGATCACCGTCGCCGACTACTACACCCGCGGCGGCCGCAACATCCACAAGCGCGGCATCGACCCCGACGTCACGATCGAATACGACGAAGAACAGTTTGAAAAAGACGAGACCGACAACCAGCTGGAAAAGGCAAAAGAGATCCTGCTCGGAAAAAAGCAGTGACCGCATCCTGTCCTGGCTCCCGCTGAATAAAAGCGCGGCATGAGAGCCGGCCGGGCCCTTTGCAGTATACAGCCGCAGCCGGCCCCGGCAGAGAATATTTACGAAACTATGCAGAACGAATGTGACACCTGCGCCTACTTCGCTTTCGACGAGGAATACGGCGACTACCTCTGTGAGATCGACATGGACGAGGACGAATACGCCCGCTTCCTGACCGATTCCCACTACAGCTGCCCCTACTACCGCAACGGAGACGATTACGCCGTCGTCCGCCACCAGATGTGACGGGCGGGCCATTTGCCCCGCGGGCCCTGTGAAAAAAAGCCGCAGCAGCCCCTGATATGAGGACTTCCTGATATAAAGGGACCTGCCGGAAAAACGGACGATCCGGGCGGGAAGAGGAGCAGAAAACAGACAGGACGAATGCAGCGTAACCAGAGAGTAATGCAACCGGAAAGAAACGCAACCGGAAAGCAACGCAACCGGAAAGCAACGCAACTGAAAAGCAACACAACAGTAAAGCAACGTAACTGCAGGAACAGACAAAAAGAGCAAATAGATAATAAGGGAGGTTAAAGATGGGACTTATTTTAGCAGCAGGCGCATCACTCAGCAGCGTGCTCGGAGACCAGTGGAAAGACTATTTTTACTGCTCTGAAATGACGACTGACGTCCTTGTCCGCAAGGGCGAGCACCACACCGGCAAGTCGGGCCTCCTGAACAGGGGCGGCAGCGAGAACATCATCACAAACGGCTCCACCATCGTCGTCAACGAGGGCCAGTGCATGATCATCGTGGACCAGGGCGCCATCGCAGAGGTCTGCGCACAGGCAGGCGAATTTGTGTATGACACTTCCACCGAGCCGAGTATCTTCTACGGCGGTCTCGGCGAAGGCATCAAGAAGAGCTTTGAGACCTTCAAGAAGCGTTTCACCATGGGCGGCGACACCGGCAAGGATCAGAGAGTGTACTTCTTCAACACGAAGGAGATCATCGGCAACAAGTACGGCACCGCCAATCCGGTTCCCTTCCGCGTTGTGGATGAGAGAGCAGGCATTGACATGGATATCGCGATCCGCTGCTTCGGTGAGTATTCTTACCGTCTTGTGGACCCGATTCTGTTCTATAAGAAGGTCTGCGGCAACGTGGAGGCCGATTATACCAGAGACAGAATTGATTCCCAGCTGAAGTCTGAGCTTCTGACCGCTCTTCAGCCGGCATTCGGCAAGATCAGCGAGATGGGCATCCGCTACAGCGCAGTGGTGAACCACACCAACGAGATGGCGAAGGCCCTCAATGAGGTTCTTTCCAGCACCTGGGGCGAGCAGTACGGTATCGAGATCAGCCGGTTCGGTATCAGCTCCCTGAAGGCATCCGAGGAAGANNATCATCGTGGACCAGGGCGCCATCGTCGACATCTGCGCCGAGCCCGGCGCCTACACCTATGACACGTCCTCCGAGCCCAGCATCTTCAGCGGAAGCCTGGGCCAGGGCATCAAGGACAGCTTCAAACAATTCGCTGCCCGCGTAGCCCACGGCGGCGTCACAGCCCACGACCAGAGAGTCTACTACTTCAATACCAAAAATATCATCGGCAACAAATACGGCACAGCCAGCCCCGTTCCCTTCCGCGTCGTGGACAGAAACATCGGACTCGATCTCGACATCTCCATCCGCTGCTTCGGCGAATATGTCTACAAGATGACCGACCCGATCCTTTTCTACAAGAATATCTGCGGCAACGTCGACAGGGACTTCACCCGCGACAAGATCGAGGACCAGCTCAGGTCTGAACTCCTGACCGCCCTCCAGCCCGCCTTCTCCAGGATCTCCGACCAGGGCATCCGCTACAGCTCCCTGCCTGGACACACCAAAGAGCTCTCCGAGGCCCTCAACAACGAGCTCTCCTCCACCTGGGGCCAGGTCTACGGCATTGAGATCGTCACCTGCGGCGTCAACAGCGTCAAGGCCTCCGAGGAAGACGAACAGGCCATCAAGAACCTCCAGCTCGGCCTCGCGGCCGGCAGCAACGCCGCCATCGCGGCCGGCGTCACCGTCCAGGCAAACGCCCAGGCCATGAAGGATGCCGCCAAAAACGCAAACGGAGCCATGATGGGCTTCGCCGGCATGGGCATGGCCCAGCAGGCCGGCGGCGTCAACGTCGGCCAGCTCATGCAGCAGGCCCAGACCCAGCAGGCTCAGGCAGCCCAGATGCAGCCCGCCTCCGCCGCCCAGAGCGGCTGGACCTGCCCCTCCTGCGGACACTCCGGCAACGCCGGCAAATTCTGCAGCAACTGCGGCACGGCCAAACCCGCCGAAGCGGCTGAATGGACCTGCCCCAAATGCGGCCAGACCGGCAACAAGGGCAAATTCTGCGGCAACTGCGGCACAGCCAGACCCGCCGACAACGGCCCCTGGACCTGCCCCGAATGCGGCCAGACCGACAACACAGGCAAATTCTGCTCCGGCTGCGGCAAACCCCGTCCCTGACGCGCCTTCGGATAAAACCAGAACTGCACAGAGGAGGTGACTATGGCGGACCAGGTTACCAATTATCAATGCCCGGCATGCACCGGCCCACTCCACTTTGACGGAAAGATCGGCAAACTCAAATGCGACTACTGCGGCAGCACTTTTACTGTAGAAGAAGTAGAAAAACTCTTCCGGGAAAAGAACGAAGCTGCCGCCAAAAACCAGCAAAAAGCCGACGAAAAGGCTGAAAAAGAGGCCGCGGAGGCCGCCGCCTTCGAAAAAGAGGCGCAGGCGGCCCAGAGCGCTCCTGCCGCCGCAGACGCATCGAACGCCGCCGGCCCGGCCCAGGGAGGCCCTGCCTCAGGCGCATCGAACGCCACCGGCCCGGCGCAGACCGCCGGCCCGAGTGCCCAGACAGCCTCCGGAGCCTCAGCCGCCCAGCACGCGCAGACTGTCTCCGGATCCGGCGGCTGGGGAAATGATGCCGCCAAAATGCGGGCCTACAACTGCACCTCCTGCGGAGCCGAACTCATCTGCGACGAGACCACGGCGGCCACCCAGTGCCCCTACTGCGGCAACAACACCATCATCCCCGGCCAGTTCGCCGGAACACTCCGCCCTGACTGGGTCATCCCCTTCAAGAGCGAAAAGAAAGACGCCGTCAACGCCCTCAAGAGCTACTACCAGGGAAAATTCCTTCTCCCCGGATCCTTCAGCAACAACAACCACCTGGAGGAAGTCAAGGGAGTCTACGTCCCCTTCTGGCTCTACAGCGGCCACGTCGACGCCACCGGCCGCTACGAGGCCAGACAGAACGAAGTCTACCGCCAGGGCGAATACGAGATCACCCGATCCAGGCACTACGAAGTCGACCGCGCCGGCACCATCAGCTTCTCCCGCATCCCCGTGGACGCCTCCACCAAAATGCCCGACGACCTGATGGACAGCATCGAACCCTTCGACTATAAGACCATCACCGAATTCTCCCTCTCCTACATGCCCGGCTTCCTCGCCAACAAATACGACATCAGCAAGGACCAGTGCATGAAGAGAGCCGACGAACGCGCCAGAAACACCGCAGAGGCTGAACTGCGCGCGACCGTTACCGGCTACTCCACCGTCGCCACCCGCGCCCACGACGAACAGATTTACAACGAAAAGACCGAGTACGCCGTACTTCCTGTCTGGCTCCTAAGCACCAACTGGGAAGGGAAAAACTTCCTCTTCGCCATGAACGGCCAGACCGGCAAAATGATTGGGAACCTCCCGATCTCAAAAATGAAACAGACCATCACCCTGGCCCTGGTATTCATCCTCTCCTTCCTCATCTTCGGAAGCTTCCTGCTCGGAGGAGAGGAAACCAGCGCGGTATCCTACCTGATCACAGCGGCCTTCGCCCTGGTCCTGACCGCCATCGTCAACACGGTCCTCGTGTCCCAGATGAAACCCGTCGCCCACAAGGCCCGCGCCGCCGCCTACGTCTCACACGGCGGCATGCAGCTCAGCCGCCGCGACGACCGCTACATCAAAACCACAGAATCCAGAGTCAGGCTCCAGAACCGCCAGGCCCCCGGCGGCGGCAAAGGCCCCGGCGGCCCCGGCGGACACTAGCTCCTTGTGACAGAGGGACGGGCACTGTGTCACACTAAAACGGCATAGTCGGGCGAACACGAACATGGAGCCTGGCACTAAGTTCCGCTAAAGATATTTTTATACCATCCCATTCAATGCACAAAAACAGCCGCGGGTTCCTATAGGACCTGCGGCTGCTTTTATGTGCGCCGGGCATGGCGC
>DGUF01000074.1:0-4589 GCA_002394525.1 Lachnospiraceae bacterium UBA4317
TTATATGATGCCAAAGAGCACCTGACAAATACTTCAGGTGCTCTTCTGTGGCGGAAACAAATTAATACTTGACTTTGTTCTGTGGATTGGGTATGATAAATCTTGCTTATTTCGAGGCGTGGCTCATTTTGGTAGAGCGCTGCGTTCGGGACGCAGAGGTCGTGGGTTCGAATCCCGTCGCTTCGATTCTTGGCAGGGGCGGAAAACACCTGAAAACTACGGTTTTTGGGTGTTTTTTGTATGTGTTAAACCATTGTGCCGGTGATTATTACCGCCCCCGCCTTTGACAGTGATTTCGAGGCAGAAGAGCCGCCAGCCCTTTGTTTATGGTTTATAAGGGTTTGCGGCTCTTCTGATTTTTTGTGTGAAATTCGTAACGCCTCCTGTTTTCCCCGGTAACGATTTACGCATGCCGATGCCTGCTGTTCTTAAGCGATCCATTCCGAATGTGCATATTCCGAATGTGCATATTCTCAGCCTGTCTGGTACAGATTGCTGCAGGCCGGCCATGAATGTGCCTCCAGTATTCTGCTGCAGTTTCCATTGTGTTTTATCCTGTAAGTGTCAGGCAAGTGTCCGTTTCATATTCCTGAAATCAGTTAAATCATTACTTATATTTCGTTTTTCGGACAAAAGTTTCTTCATATTTTTTAATATGCGGATTCACCGTTTATAAAATGCACTTGACATTCATGCAATATAGAGGGACGCTATTTATAGTTCTGCACAAACAAACACCTCGGTTTTTAAAGTGGTCTGAACTGAAACGCTAATCACACTTACTAAGAAAGAGGCCAGAGACATGAAAGCAGACCAGATAATTAAAAACGCGAAAATCTTCACATCGGACAGGAACAGGCCAATGGCCGCCGCCCTTGCGGTCAGGGACGGCAGATTTGTCTATGTGGGAGACGAAGCCGGTCTTTCAGAGTATGAGGGGGAGGTCAGAGACCTGGGCGGCAGATTCATCATGCCCGGTCTGATTGACAGCCACGTCCATGTGACCATGGGAGCGGGTTTTGAGCATACGGACCTGGGCTCCTTTGTTGAATGTGACAGCAAACAGGGAGCCCTGAACTTTATGGCGGACTACATCAGGCAGAATCCCGGCCGGAAGCGTTACGGGTTCCTTCTGGAACGGAAATTCCTGCATGATGAGGATATTACAAAGGAGGATCTCGACGCGGTCTGCCCGGACGGCGAGATCGTAGTCCTGGAGGGCGAAGCGCACAGCGTCTGGGTAAACTCAAAGGTTCTTAAGCGGCACGGCATTACAGACGACACGCCGGACCCCATTCCCGGGCTCAGCTACTATGTGCGGAAAGACGGACATGTGACCGGAAATGTATTTGAGGCTGCGGCGGAAATGCCCTTCCTTCTCGACGAAGCCCTTAACTTAAGCGATGAGCAGCTTGACGCAGCTCTCATGCGCTGGATCCATTTCTCTGTCGATCACGGCGTGTGTGCCGTCTTTGACGCCGGCATTCCCGAGTGCAACGAGCTCCATGAGCGCATCTACGACCGCCTTCGCGAGCTGGACCTGCAGGGAAAGCTGCCGGTTTACATTGACGGCTGCTATGTGATCACACAGCCCAGGCAGGTACCGGAAGCAATAAAGGAGCTCCTGCGCTTCAGGGACAAGTATGACACGGATCATCTGAAGGTTCATACGCTCAAAATATTCAATGACGGCACCCTGAAGATCCATACCGCGGCCCTGGTCACACCCTATGAGGACACCCATGAGAAGGGTGTAGCCGCTTTTAACGGGGACCAGATCGCGGATCTTCTCCTGGAACTCAACAAGGAAGGGCTGGATCTTCATCTGCATACCGTCGGCGAGGGCGCGTCCCGCAATGTCCTGGATGGCGTGGAGAAGGCCAGGGAGAAGCTGGGGGACAGCTACCGCGTAAAGGTGACCTGTGCCCATCTTGAACTGCAGGATGACGCGGATCTGCCGCGCTTTGCAAAGCTTGGCGTCAACGCGAATTATACGCCCTGGTGGCACGCCGGAAACATGGGCGGCCGCCCCTTTGAGACCTGGCGGGCCCTGTTTGGCGAGAAACGGGCGCTCTCCATGTATCGCTGCAAGTCGGTCTGGGACACCGGCGCAAATGTGACCTGGTCCAGTGACGACATTCATTACGAGGATTTTACGGGCTGGAATCCCTACCTCTGTATGGAAGTCGGAATGACGCGCTGGATCACGGAGAAGACCAAGGCTAACGATTTCGACCGGACGGTCGAAGCATATCCTCCCGTCAGCGAGCAGATGAGCATTGAGGAAATGATCCTTGGATATACCATCAACGGCGCCAGGCAGCTTGGGATTGAAGCCCGCAAGGGCTCCATCGAAGCAGGAAAGGACGCGGACTTCCTGGTGTTCGACAATGACCTTATGACGGCAGAGCACGAGGGCCTGAGCCATATCCTGCCCCGGGAAGTGTATTTTGGCGGAAGGAAGATGACCATCTCCTGACTTTCATACCACCGATAACTCGTTACAGTTCACGCCCTATCGAGGGCGCGAACTTAACGTTGCGTTTGGCGATTCCAGTGCGCTACGCTGCACGCAACACACTTGCTTTGCAAGTGTGTTAACGCTGTTTAACTCGGGTTTTTTCGCTGAAAACAACAAAGCTTCGCATTGTCGCAAAAACGCCTCGAGTTTCAGCAGAGCCTGAACTGTAACGATCACCGACTAATTTTACACAAAAAGGGGATAAAAGATGGCAAAGACAGCAGACAAAGTTATATACGGAAACATCTATACGGTTGATCAGAAACAGCCGCGGGCAGAGGCTGCTGCGGTCGCGGACGGCAGATTTGTCTTCGTCGGCGATGAGAAGGGGGCAGAAGCATATATCGGAGAAGGCACAGAGGTGCAGCGCTTTGAAAGCGGGATCATCCTGCCGGGCCTCGGAGAAGGGCACGGCCATATCAGTCCCGGAGGAACGGAAGCCCTCTTTACGGTCCGCTTAAGCCCGTACGATGCACTGGAAAAACATCTGAAAGCGGTGAAGGAATTCGCCGAAAGCCGTCCGGAGCTGGAGGTCATTCAGGGGGCGGGGTTTGTCCCCACCCCGGATATGGGGCCGGACGGTCCGACAGCAGACCTTCTTGACGGACTGACGGACAGGCCCGTCGTGCTTGCGGACGCCGGCCACCATTCCTATTGGGTGAACCATGCCGCCATGAACCGCCTGGGGATCAATAAGGATACGCCGGACGTCAGCGACGGAATCATCGTCCGGGACAGGGACGGCAATCCCACCGGGTATTTCCGTGAAGGCGCCATAGACCTCATAAAACCGCTCACCATTTTTACGGTGGACCAGTACAAAGAGGCCTTCCTGTACTACCAGAACGAATATCTGGCAAACGGAGAGACTCTGATCCTGGATCCCATCATCAACTGGGACAGCACGGACAATGCCGCACTGGCCTGCCATGAACTGGACCTGGAAGGAAAGCTGAAAATGCACGTTTTCGCTGCTTACCAGGTTTTCCAGGCGGAAAATCACGATCCCATCGCAGAGATCGGGCATGCGGCAGAGCTCAGAAAAAAGACAAAAGGGCCCATGTTCGAACTGAGCAACATCAAGGTTCAGGTGGATGGAACCATGCCCGGCAATCCTTCGACTGCCTATATGAAAGAGCCCTACACCGACCCCTGGTCCAGGGAGCATCAGCACCGCGGACAGCTCCGTTTTGACCTGGAGACCCTGACAAAGATATATTGCAGAGCCCACGAGCTCGGCTTCACGGTGCATGCCCACGCCATCGGAGATGGCGCGCTGGCCATGGCGCTGGATGCCGCCGGAAAAGCGCTGGAGCAGACAGGGCCCCATGATTTCCGGGATGCCGTCACGCATCTGCAGGTAGTGGACCTGGCGGATATCCCCCGCATGGCAGAGCTTGGCATGGTGGCGGTGACAGACCCGCACTGGTTCGATATGGAACCTGCGTATTTTGACATGCTGGCAGCTGTTCTCGGAGAGGAGCGCGCCGAACATCAGCTTCCGATGAAGTCCTTTTTCGATGCCGGCGTTGTTGTGACCTCCGCCAGCGATTATCCCGTCATAAATCCGGCCTATCCGCTGATCAGCATCCAGAAGGGTGTCCTCCGCCAGCTCCCCGGCCAGCCGGAAACGCTGCATGACCCGGCGGAGCGCGTCACAGTTGAGCAGATGATCCGGGCGGCCACCCTGAATGAGGCTTACCAGCTGAGGTGTGAGGACCGGCTAGGCAGTATCACCGCCGACAAGGAAGCGGATCTGGTCGTACTGGGAACAGACATCACCACCTGCGACCCGGAACATATCCAGGATGCCCCCGTGCTCGGCACCATGGCAGGCGGTGAATGGGTCTATACCAGAGCCTTTTCCTAATCTGCAGGGATGCATTCTGATGCCGGTATACATGTAACGCTATACAGCTCCGGGATTTGTTTTTGTGTTAAAGACAATCCCCCGCTCTTGTGGTATGATGTAATATAACAAGCGCAGGAACACAGAATCACAGGAGGGTTCTTATTATGAAAGGCATCGTACTGGCAGGCGGATCCGGCACAAGGCTCTATCCGCTGA
>DGUF01000074.1:4654-6805 GCA_002394525.1 Lachnospiraceae bacterium UBA4317
CCATGGTCACATCCAAGCAGCTGCTTCCGATCTATGACAAGCCCATGATCTATTACCCGATCTCCGTCCTGATGAATGCCGGGATCCGGGACATTCTGATCATCTCCACGCCCCAGGATCTCCCCCGCTTTGAGACCCTTCTGGGCGACGGCCACCAGTTCGGCATCCAGCTTTCCTACAAGGAGCAGCCCTCCCCGGACGGACTGGCCCAGGCCTTTACGATCGGCGAAGAATTCATAGCCGGAGAGCCCGCCGCCATGATCCTGGGCGACAATATCTTCGCGGGCCACGGCCTGAAAAAAAGACTCCGCGCGGCAGTCCGGAAGGCTGAGAGCGGAGAGGGAGCGACCGTCTTCGGCTATTATGTGGACGATCCCGAGCGCTTCGGCATCGTGGAGTTTGATGAACGGGGCAACGCCATTTCCATCGAGGAAAAGCCGCAGCACCCCAAGAGCAATTACTGCGTGACCGGCCTCTATTTCTATGACAGCCGCGTCGTGGAATTCGCCAAGAGCCTCAAGCCCTCCGCCCGCGGGGAGTACGAGATCACCGACCTCAACAGGATCTATCTGGACAGACAGCAGCTCCATGTCGAGCTTCTGGGACAGGGCTTCACCTGGCTCGACACCGGGACCCACGAGAGCCTGGTCGACGCCACCAACTTCGTCAAGACCATGGAGCAGCACCAGCACCGCAAGATCGCCTGCCTGGAGGAGATCGCCTACCACAACGGCTGGATCACCCGCGAGGATGTCCTCAACACCTATGAGATCCTGAAAAAGAACCAGTACGGCCAGTATCTGAAGGATGTCCTGGACGGAAAATATATCGACCTGCAGTAATTTATGTAATAAACCGAAGCAATAAACCGGCTGTACTGCCGCGCCCTTCAAACAGAGCGGCAGTACAGCCGGTTTTTTCATGCCAAGTGTTCATTCCCGCAGCTTCTTATTTCGTCGACAGGTAGCCGGACCGGATGGCCTCGGAGAGGAGCCTGCCGAAGTAGTACTCACCGCCGCCCGAGGGCATCTCGGATTTTTTCCGCCTGCCCATGAGCTGGGCGGCCGCGTCCCCGGGGTCCGTCCCGCAGCGGATGACTCCGTCCATGAAGGACACGATCGGCATCTCGACCCCGTACTGGGCCGCGAGGCGGACAGCCGCGGGAAGGGCGTTGATGCCTTCCACGACCATGCCGACCTTTTCCACCGCCTCCTGCGGCGTGCAGCCCTGTCCGATCAGGTAGCCCGCCCGGTTGTTGCGGCTGTGGCGGCTGGTCGCCGTCACGATCAGGTCCCCCATGCCGGCAAGTCCGTAGAAGGTCTGCTCAACGCAGCCCATCCGGACCCCCAGCCTCTCGATCTCCGCCAGCCCGCGGGTGATCAGGGCCGCCCTGGCATTGTCGCCGTAGCCCAGCCCGGCGGAGATGCCGGCCGACAGGGCGATGATGTTTTTCAGGGCCCCGCAGAGCTCCACGCCCTTCACGTCCTCGTTGGTATAGACCCGCATGCAGGTGGGCTTTTCCGGGCTCCCCATGAAGATATCCTGGACAGCCTCCGCGGCCTCCCGGTCCTCACAGGCCGAGACGATCGTGGTGGGCATATCCATGGCCACCTCCTCGGCGTGGGTGGGCCCCGAGAGGGCCACGATCCGGACACCGGCCGGGGTCCTGAGGCCGGTCTCCCCGTCCGGTCCCGTCTTTTTCTCCAGCTCGCTCCGGATCACCTCCGACATGGTCATCAGGGTGTCCGCCTCGATCCCCTTGGCCACATCCACGATCAGCTGACCGTCGGGGATCCAGGGCCTGGCATCCGCCGCCGTTTTTCGCACGAAAACAGAGGGCACGGCGAACATCAGCAGGTCCCTGCCGGTGCAGACCTCCTCAATGGACTTGGTAAAGAGCAGGTCCTCCGGGATCACCATCTCGGGCAGCTTGGGATGCCGCCTGCTCTCAGACATCTCATCGATCTCCGCTTCGATCGCCGACCAGACGACCACCTCATTTCCCGCGTTGCAGAGCATACGGGCCAGGGCCATGCCCCAGGTCCCGGCTCCCAGAACTCCTATTTTTTTCATTTTTATTCCTCTCAGACCGAAATATCCTGCGCGGAGACACCTCTCTCCGGCAGCTTTTGCTTTGGTTTTATTATTAAT